>JAYVGF010000368.1:0-13888 GCA_043772415.1 Betaproteobacteria bacterium | reverse complement strand
TTTTATAAGCTTCGCCATCGGGCAAAGTAATAACTATCGGTTTTGCGCCGAGCACTTCTAGAGTGGCAAGCAAGCGCTGTTGGTAGTGTTTGCCGACCGTGGCATTAGTTATGATAGCGACGCTAGTAGACATTAAATGTGGACGGATTAATTCCGCCTGATTCAATAACCCGTTACCGATATGGATAGGATAACCGCGTTCGGCTAATTCAACTTTTACAGTTTGCATAAAAATTCAATATAATCAATTAGTTATGATGATCATTTATTAGCATCGGTTCTAACTTGGCAAGGAGTGAACTGACACTTTGACGACCGGTATCGATAATGATATGGGCGATTTCTTGATACAGTGGATCGCGTTGTTTATAAAGTTCCGTGAGTTTTGCCTTGGGATCCGGGCCTTGTAGTAAAGGGCGATTTTTATCCCGGCGTGTACGGGCAAATAGGTCTTCTATGTTCGCCCGCAAATAAATGACGGTACCGCGAGAATGTAAATTTTCTCTGCTGGCAGCGCTGAGTACTGCGCCGCCGCCGGTTGCCAGCACGATATCCTGTTTTTGGGTGATCTCGTGTATTACTTGTTCTTCGCGTAAGCGGAAACCCGCTTCGCCTTCAATATCGAATATCACGGGAATTTTTACGCCGGTGCGGCGTTCTATCTCACGATCAGAGTCGAAAAAGGACTTCCCCAGCTTGCGCGCAAGGTGTTTGCCGATGGTGGATTTCCCAGCGCCCATCAGGCCGACGAAAAAAAAATTGCCCGTTATTTGCATAACAGGCATTGTAACGTACACGACTACGCGGGGCTAATTCCCCGGCTAAAAATCAACGGGCAGACAAGACGTCCTTTATGATTTTAGGGGTGATGAAAATGAGCAGTTCCGTCTTGTCATCTTGGCGGTTGGTGCGCTTAAATAAATTGCCAATAAACGGCAGGTCGCCGAAGAAAGGCACTTTGTCCACCGAGTTATTGGTGTTTTGTTCGTACACGCCGCCCAGAACTGCAGTTTCGCCGTTATCTAACAGGATTTGGGTGTTGACTTTTTTAGTGTCAATGGAAGGAATGCCAGCAAAAATTTGACCGACGGAATCCTTTTTAACTTCCAGATCCAGAATGATTTTGTCATCAGGTGTGATTTGCGGCGTTACTGCCAAACTCAACACGGCAGGCTTGAACGCGACGTTGGTCGCTCCGCTGCTTGATGCTTGGAGATAAGGTATCTCAGTACCCTGCTCGATAGTAGCCTTTTGCTTATCCGAAGTGATAACGCGCGGGCTGGAAATGACCTTGCCGCGGTTATCCGTCTCCAATGCTGCGAGTTCTAAATTCACCAAATTACCATTGCCTAAAT
Organism: Betaproteobacteria bacterium; assembly: GCA_043772415.1. Taxonomy (GTDB): domain Bacteria; phylum Pseudomonadota; class Gammaproteobacteria; order Burkholderiales; family JBEEJL01; genus JBEEJL01. Next base: position 12,533 of record JAYVGF010000368.1, on the reverse strand, counting down.
TTAGGAAGGAAAGACCTATTGAGCCGCCAGTGCCTACTGGTCCAGGGAGGTTAACGTTAAGGTTACCTGCTCCACCAGGCAACGAACCGCCTGCAATCGAACTAGCGCCTCCAACATCGCCTGAAATTCCAATTGCTGTGTTGCCCACGCGATGCCCGCTCTGGCTGCCGAAACGAACGCCTAGTTGCTTGCTGAATTTGTCAGTCGCTATCACGATACGCGATTCAATTAACACCTGCTTGATAGGGACGTCAATTTTAGTGATCAGTCGGCGTATATCTTCCAATTTGGCTGGCGTGTCCTGAATGAACATGATGTTAGTGCGTGGATCCCACACTGCACTACCGCGCTTCGACAGGATTTTTTGTTTGTCATCAGTCAGGATTTTTGCAAAAGCTTCAGCCTTGGAATAATTGAGCTGCATACTTTCTGTACGTAGCGGCTCCAGATCAGAGATTTGCTGACCCGCTTCAAGCGCTAATTTTTCTTTGGTCGCCAGTTCATCGGCCGGCGCGATCAATACCACGTTACCGTTCTTGCGTTTGGCCAATCCCTTGCTTTGCAGAATAATGTCCAGAGCTTGATCCCAAGGGACATCTTTCAAGCGTAGCGTAGTGTTACCTGTTACCGAATCACTTGTAATGATGTTCAGTCCAGTAAAGTCAGCGATAACCTGCAATACGGCACGCACTTCGATATTTTGAAAATTGAGAGAGAGTTTTTCACCGCTATAACCAGGCAGTGAGCTTTGTACCAGTTTGTTTGGATCTTCTTTCAGCGGCTTTACTTCGAGAATAAATTGGGTATCAGTCTGATAGGCAGAGTGTTCCCATAGGCCGCGTGGCTCGACGGTTAAACGAACATTCTTACCTTGATTGGAAGACTCTACTGTCGTAACCGGTGTACCGAAGTCGGTTACGTCGAGGCGTCGTTGCAGGTTAGGCGGCAAGGTTGTGTTGATGAACTCAACCACCACTTTTTTGCCCAATTGCTTGATGTCAATACCGGTGGTGTTATCGGACAAATCTACAATCACACGCCCTTCGCCATTATTGCCACGACGAAAATCGATGTCGCGTAACGAGTGTCCTGCTAATCCCGGTTGGGCTGGGGCAAATTGAACTGTCGGCGCAACAGCATTGCCGGTGGACGCTGCGGTGACACCTTGCAAGGTAACCAGTAAGGTATTTCCTTCAATTTGCGTAGTGTAGCTAAGTGCGCGAATCAGATTCATGACGACGCGCGTCCGATTCGATGCTTGTACAACATTAATGCTACGCAGATCGCCATCGTTAGCTTCGATGACGTTTTTACCCAGATTATTGGAAACATCGGGCAAATCGAGAGCGATACGCGGTGGGTTATTAACTGAAAATCCAGCAGGCGGGTTCGTTAGCGGCTCTCTGAATGTCATGCGCACAACTAACTGTCCGCCACCTTGGTTGGAGACGTTGATGGCTTCAATGCTGTTTGCTACTTGGGCATGGGCTTTGGGTACGAAAAATACCAAAGTAGTCATGGCAAATAAAACAGATGCTGATTTAGCTGCGTTCCAGCTTCGGCGTAAACCGTTGTTGGGTAAATGGACGGTGTTCATTAAAAGCCTCATTTCTTTTTCTCCTGTTCTTCCAGCAACTTCAGGCTGCTGTCGCGTTCAGTCCAGTCGCCGCTACCATCTTGAACTTTTTCCTTCACGTTAATCGACGTGTCGGTAATGTCGGTTACTTTGCCGTAATTCTGGCCTATAAAATTGCCTACTTTTACTCGATACACCGTAGCATCAGCCTTGACCAATCCGAAAGTTTCTTTTTGCTGTTGCAAAGTACCAACCATTTTCAGGCTTTCCAGCGGAAATGCTTCTAATGCTTCTTTGCGACGATTCAAGTCAGGAGAATTGATGCCGGTGCCGACTTTAACCGGGGTCAATGTACGCGGTTTGAATGGGTCCGGTAAGTCAAATCCAGTATAGCCAAAAGGTGTATACGTTTGAACCGGAGGTAAGGGTTGTATTGATCGCTTTGCATTCTTATCAGCGCTGGCGATAAATTCTTTCAATTCATCATTAATGCCGCCACCGCAAGCGGCAAGCATCAACAGCAGCAAGGCGGCTAATGTATTTTTCATCATTTCGGCGCCTTTGCATCTTTGGCGGCTTTACGCTGTTTTGATAATTCTTCTTCGTCAAGATAGCGGTAGGTCTTGGCAACAGCATCCATCGTAAGCATGGAATCTTTAGTATTGCCTTGGATATTCAGGTCATTGAGCAGCACGATACGCGGTAGTTTTGCGATATCGCTGGCGAAAGCGCCAAGGTCATGATAATTGCCGGTCACTTTGACGTTTACAGGCAATTCGGCATAAAAATCGGACACGTTCTCTTTAGCGGCTGGTTTGAACAATTCAAATTGCAAGCCGCGACCTAAACCCGCCTGGTTGATGTCTATTAACAGGGCGTCCATTTCAGATTTGTTCGGCAGTTGTTTCAATAAGGCGGCCAAAGCATTTTCTGTTTCTGCTAATTGTTTTTTATAACCATCCAGGTTGATGGCCTGTTCTTTTTTTTGCAAGAAAGTTTCCCGCAAGGTCGTTTCTTCGGCTTTGCTTTGATTAATGGCATCCCATTTATCATTCCAATCGAGAAAAAATGCCGCACCCATAATAATCAGCAAAAGCAGTAAAAGCACGCCTAGCTTCGCTGACAGTGGCCAATTCCCGATATCCTTAGGATTAAGACTTCTTAGTTCATCCAGCGTCATGCTTTTTTATCTTTCTTATCAGAGGGAGGCTCAGGCCGCTTGATGCTGAGATTGAGGCTGAATTCGTTAGCGCGAACATTGCCATTTGTTACGGCTTTGATTTCAACCAGCTCCGGTGATCCCAATATTTTTGATTCATCAATTGCTCGCATTAAAGTGGAAACGCGCGCGTTTGACTGTGCGTAACCCGTCAGGCTAATTTTACCGCCTGTTTGCTTGATCGATCTAAGATAAATTCCTTCAGGCATGCGGCGGAGTAACTCATCCAACAATGCCACCGCTTCGCTGCGATTAGCTTGCAAGTTTTCGACTACACGCTTTTTGTCCAACAAGGACTGGGTTTGCTCCTTGAGTTTCTTGATTTCCTCAATTTGCTTATCAAGCTTAGCTGTTTCGTCCTTGATATACGTGTTACGCGTTGTCTGGTTTTCCACTTGGCCATTGAGAAGCGTATGGCCGGCTAGCCAAAGTATAAGTCCCAAGCCTAGCGTCAAGCCGGCAAAAACCGCCATTTGCGTCTGTCGACGTTTTCTTTTTTCCTGGCGATGCGGTAATAGGTTAATGCGTATCATTCGTCAAACCTCCGCATGGCGAGCCCGCATGCAACCATCAACGATGGTGCATCTTGCGCCAAGGCGCGCGGTTTGAAGCGCTGCGATAAAGCCATGTTGGCAAATGGGTTGGCGATAAGTGTCGGCACTTGGGTGCGGTTGGCCACCATTTCTTCCAGGCCGGGCATAGTCGCGCAGCCGCCGGCAAGAATAATGTGATCGACTTTGTTGAATGAAGATGAAGTAAAGAAATATTGCAAAGCTCGCGCGACTTCGTTGGCAATGCGTTCCATAAAGGGCTGTAATACTTCCGGGCGATAATTCTCCGGCAACGAGCCTTTACGTTTGGCGGCTTCGGCATCATCAAAAGACATCCCGAAATGCGTAGCGATATCTTGGGTTAATTGCGCGCCGCCCATAGGCTGTTCGCGCATATATAAGGTCTGGCCGTTGTGTAAAACGGTAATACGGGTAATCGAGGCGCCCACATCCACTATGGTGCTGACGGTATTATTACCCGCGCCGGGTAAATGTGCGCTGATGAGTTCAAATGCGCTTTGAGCGGCAAAAGACTCTACATCCATGACGATAGCTTTGAGGCCGGCGGCTTCTACTGCGGACACACGGTCTTCAATTTTTTCTTTGCGTGAAGCAGCGATCAACACTTCTACTTCTTCTGGCCCCGAAGGCCCTTGGCCTAATACTTGAAAATCCAGATTCACTTCTTCCAAAGAAAACGGAATATATTGGTTAGCTTCAGATTCGACCTGAACTTCCAAGTCTTCATCGCGCTGTCCGGCGGGCAGGATAACTTTTTTGGTAATAACGGCTGCAGCGGGTAACGCTACTGCAACATTCTTGATGCGGGAACCCATGCGTTTCCAGGCGCGCTTAACCGCTTCGGAAACCACGTCAATATTGACGATATTGCCGTCAACGACAGCATCTCTGGGCAACGGCTCAATAACATAACGTTCCACCCGGAATAGTTTTCCGCCGGCTTCCGAAATTTCGAGCATTTTGACCGAAGACGAGCTGATATCCACACCAATTAAGGGCGGAGACTTGGCCTTCAGAAATTCAAGGTTGGCTAGTAGTTTTTCTTTAAGCATGACGGGTTAGGCGCAACATCCTGATAAATTACATTAAATGCTAACAACAACCCTAACTATAGTAAAGCAAATTATTGCAAATTTGTTTTACTCGCGGGGATGGTTATAATCCTCCGCAACGCTGCATAATCCTATTAACTAGATCACATAACGTTCCCATATGACCAGTCGCTGGTGGTTCTACCCCGTAGTCATTTTTGTTTCCCTCGGTTTGGTGATGGCGTGCGTGGTCGCATTGACGCTCATATTGCTCTACCCGTCCCTGCCATCTTTAGAGGCCATTACCGACTATAAGCCTAAGATTCCGCTGCGAGTTTTTACGGCTGATGAAGTGCTCATAGGCGAGTTTGGCGAAGAACGCCGTACAAAAGTCAAAATCGACGAAGTCCCGGAAGACATGAAAATGGCGATCCTGGCGGCGGAAGACGACCGATTTTACTCGCATGGCGGGGTAGATTACGTTGGAGTTTTGCGCGCGGCGTTGGCGAATGTCACAGCTCGTGGCGCCAAAGAAGGTGCTTCGACCATTACCATGCAGGTCGCTCGTAACTTCTTCTTATCAAATGAAAAAACCCTTACTCGTAAGCTTTCAGAAGTGCTGCTGGCATTCAAAATTGAGAATAATCTGACCAAAGACCAGATTCTGGAGCTTTATATGAACCAGATATTCTTGGGGCAAAGGGCGTATGGATTTGCAGCGGCAGCTAGTGCTTACTATAATAAGCCGTTGGATAAATTGTCTTTGGCCGATAAGGCCATGTTAGCCGGATTGCCTAAAGCTCCTTCTCGTTATAACCCGATCGTGAACCCGAAACGGGCGACGGAACGGCAACACTATATATTGCGTCGCATGCGCGACCTCAAATACGTTACTGAAGAACAATACCTTGCAGCCGTAAAACAGCCGCTCAAGATCCAGCAAGATTCACAGGTTTTCCCGGTCCGGGCGGAACATGTGGCCGAAATGGCTCGCCAGACCATTTTTGAAAAATACGGCGAGGCTACGTATACCAGCGGCCTCAAGGTCTATACGACTTTGTTGAAAAAAGACCAGGACGCCGCTTATGCCGCATTGCGCAAGGGTGTAGCGGACTATGACAAACGCCACGGCTATCGCGGCGCGGAAGCCCAGCTTGCCTTGCCTGACACAAAAAACAAACAAGATGACGAAGAAGATTATGACGACCTGTTTCAGGGTAAAGACGCCAATGACGATATTTTTCCCGCTATTGTTCTGGATGCCAGCGCCAAGTCGGTTAAAGCCTACCTTAAAGGTGGTGAGCGCATCATTGTCTCGCCGGAAGGCTTGAAGTTCGCGGCCAAGATGCTCGGTGATAAAGCAACGGGCCCGACGCGCATACGTCGCGGCGCACTTATACGCGTGATGAAAGATCCGGCCCGGAATAATGAATGGAACATTACTCAAACGCCACAAGTAGAAGCGGCGTTTTTATCGCTCAATCCGGCCAACGGCGCCATCCAGGCGTTAATCGGCGGTTTTGATTTCGGCAGTAACAAGTTTAATCACGTCACCCAAGCCTGGCGCCAACCCGGTTCCAGTTTTAAGCCGTTCATTTATTCTGCTGCTCTGGAAAAAGGCATCACCGCCGCCAGCCTGTTCGACGATGCGCCGTTTTATATTTCAGCAGAAAAAACCGGCGGCGAATTATGGGAACCGAAAAATTATGATGGCAAGTACGACGGCCCTATGCGTTTACGCACTGCGTTGGCGAAATCCAAAAACATGGTCTCTATCCGCGTGCTCGACAGCATCGGCACCGATTACGCGCAGGACTACATCACGCGTTTTGGTTTTGACAAAAAACAACATCCGCCCGTACTCACGCTCGCGCTCGGCGCAGGCTCCGCCACCCCGTTGCAAATGGCCTCGGCCTACTCGATTTTTGCTAACGGTGGTTATCGCGTTAAACCGTATTTCATCCAGCGCGTGATGGACCAGCGCGGCAATCTGGTGATGGAAGCCAAACCCGACTTGGCCGAATTCGACGCTGAACGGGTGATCGATCCGCGCAATGCTTTTATTATGAATACGCTCATGCGCGATGTCGTGCGTGTGGGCACTGCAACAGCCGCGATGAAGCTCGGCCGCAAAGATTTAGCCGGAAAAACCGGCACCACCAATGATCATCACGACGCATGGTTTTGCGGATTCAATGGTGGCCTGGTTGGTGTAAGTTGGATCGGATTTGATAATCCGACTCCGATGGGCGCCAACGAAACCGGAGGCCAAGCTGCGCTGCCTATCTGGGCCGGCTATATGGCGAAAGCCCTGAAAGGCGTGGCGGAAACGCAACTCGTGAGGCCGCAAGGCGTCATCACTTTGGCCGTAAGCGAATTTAACGGCAGCCGCTTGCCGGCGGGCTTTCCGGTCGGCGTCGGCACCGGCGCAGTCGTCGAATATTTTTATCAGGAATATCCGCCTGCTGATTATGTGCCCGACATTATCGCGCCGAGGCCAGAAGATATTCAGCAGCAACAAGAAATTAAAGCCCAGCTATTTTAACTTTGCTATTCTTCTACTAAAGTATTTGATTTAATTGGATATTTTGCGAGCTTAGAATAATGCCGCATCGCGACCATTTCAAGCGCAACCTCATGCGCAGCCAGATCGCCCACACCGCGGCGAAACTCATGGCCGAAGACGGCGTGCAAGATTACGCCAGCGCCAAACAGAAAGCCGCGCGACAATTGGGTGCAGAAGACACGCAGTCACTGCCCGACAACAAAGAAATCGACGACGCCTTGCGCGAATATCAAGCGATCTTCAAAAGCGACAGCCAACCGGAAATATTGCGCACTCTGCGCGAGCGCGCAGTGATGCTCATGCGCGAGTTGCAAGAATTCAATCCTTATCTAGTCGGCTCCGTATTAGTCGGCACTGCGACAGAACATAGCGACATCAACCTGCAATTGTTTTGCGACAGCGTCAAAGACCTGGAAATTTATTTCATCAACCAAAACCGCGACTACAAAAGCGGCTTCAAACGTAATCGCCTCGGCGACAAAACCGTCGAGATTCCCACTTTCACTTTAGATGTCGAAGACACGCAAGCCACGCTGTCGGTCTATGACACCGATGATTTACGCATCGTGCAAAAGTTCAAAGCGGATGGAAGAGTAATGGAGCGCGCGAAGTTGGCGCAAGTGGAAGCGTTGCTCGCCGACGAAGTCAAAACCGCCGAGTAGGGCGGAACAACCTGCCTGCTAAGCTCCTCCCCCTTCAACCCTCGGCCAAATCACCCGAGGACAAGGGTGGAGGTTGGGAGGGGGATGGGTGTCGGGTAAAATTTCATCCAATTTTCACCCATCCCCACCCTCGCCCTCCCCTTGAAGGGGAGGGGATTTCAGGCTCTCGTCGAGAGCCAAATGATGACATTACCTGACGGCCAAACTCGCATTAACTTGCCTTAATTTATTTTGTCGTAAGCCGACAAAATAATGAAACGGCATCCACGCCATTTTCCAGTCCCAGACTGTTTTCTGATCGTTGCCCGCTAATTGATCTTGAGTTTGAAAAGGCAATTTTACCGCAAGCTCGCGCAACTTGCGCCGCATCGGCGCGCGCGATAGGCGCGCTTTGGCGATGGCAATTTGGTAAGCGGATGTTGGCTCTTTGCCGTACTGCGCAATCACTGTTCGATGGCGCGCGAATAAATCCTGTAAGTCCGGATGCTCGGCAAAAAATGGCACGATAGTGAGCGGACGCAAATGCGTTGCTAAAGTAATATCCGCCGCAGAAAAAGCATGGCCGACAACAAACTCACGGCCTTCCAACTCCTTCGCCATGACCAGCAAATAATTTTCCAGCGCCTCATATAGTTCCAGTGATTCCGAGCGATGAAAATCAAATCGCTTACTCAACATCATGCCCAACGCCATGCCGGTGATGTGGCGAATGACAGGCTTGCAATAAAATCCACCCGCGTCATTAGGCAAAAATAAATCCGCTAATACGTCGGGGCATTCCAATATCACTTGCGTGTAACCAAAGCGCCGTGCGGGAAGTCCGAGCAAAGTATCGAGTTCCAATAGCTTCGCGTCGATTAACGCGCGATTCGCCGTATCGTCAGGAAATAATTTTGGACGATAAGGATAAGTATCCGCGAGATAACGCAGTATCGGCGTCGAGTCCATGACAAAAATATTCGTCGCATCATCATGAATCGCCGGCACACGATAACCGCCCAAATGTTCTGGCACAGCAAACTCACGCATTTGTTTTTTACTAAATGCATCAATGCCCACCATGCGCCATTCGACTTGCATGTAATCCAGCGCGATGCGAATTTTCTCGCAATAGTGCGACCAATGCAGCTCGTAGAGAGTTATCATAAGTATTTGATTTAATTGAATATTTCTAATGATAAAGATAGGGCGAGTCACGCCCGCCACAAAAAAATAAAACACGAAGTGAACGACCTGCTTTTATACGGCGGGTGAGACCCGCCCTACTATTTCTCCGCCAACCAACCCGCCGCATCCAACGCAAAGTAAGTCAAAATCCCATCCGCGCCCGCGCGCTTGAACGCGAGCAAACTTTCCAACACACACGCGCGCTCTTCCAGCCAACCATTTTGCGCGGCGGCTTTGAGCATGGCGTATTCGCCGCTGACTTGATAGACGAAGGTCGGCGCTTTGAATTCGTCTTTCACGCGGCGCACGATGTCTAAATACGGCATGCCGGGTTTGATCATCACCATGTCGGCGCCTTCCTGCAAATCGAGGCCGACTTCCCATAGCGCTTCGTCGGAATTGGCCGGATCCATTTGGTAAGTTTTTTTATCCGCTTTGCCGAGCATTTTCCCCGAGCCGACGGCGTCTCTGAAAGGCCCGTAAAATTTCGATGCGTACTTGGCCGAGTAAGCGAGGATTTTGGTGTGGATAAATTTCTTCTGGTCGAGCGCCGCGCGTATCGCGCCGATGCGTCCGTCCATCATGTCGCTCGGCGCGACGATGTCGCTGCCCGCTTCGGCGTGACACAGCGCTTGTTTCACCAAGACTTCGATGGTTTCGTCGTTCAACACGTAACCGGATTTGTCGATCAAGCCGTCTTGTCCGTGGCTGGTATAAGGGTCGAGCGCGATGTCGGTGACGAGGCCTAATTCGGGAAAGCGTTTTTTCAATTCGCGTAACGCGGTCGGTAACAAACCTTTGGCGTTGTAGGCTTCTTTCGCATTCTCGGTGCGCAGCTTGTCGCTCACGACCGGGAACAATGCGAGCGCGGGGATGCCCAATTCAACACAGCGTTCTGCATCAGCAAAAAGTTTGTCCATTGATTTGCGCGAAATGCCGGGCATGGATTTAATCGGCTCGACTTTATTTTTGCCCTCCAACAAGAACGCGGGATAAATAAAATCGTTAGCACTCAAACTATTTTCCGCCATCATGCGGCGCGAAAAATCATCGTGACGCATGCGGCGCATGCGAATCTGGGGGAATTGGCCTAGTATTTTTGTCATAAAATATTCAATATAATTAAATAGTTATAAAAATGTGCTGGCGCGGCGGAACTCATAAGAAAATGCGGGCTCTTACTACTGAACGATGCGTGCATCGTTCCCCGCTTCACCTCCCTGAGCGGGAGCTTTCGCAAGAAAGCTTTTTGTACGCCCCCGGTCTTTATCCCCTTTTGGCCGGGGGTTTTTATTTCTGAAAGCCCAGCTTAAGTGCGATTGCGTCGCACTACTGCGTTGCTCACAAAAAATAACTCCTTACCTATCCAATATAGGCCGCGTCGTTATTTTTTGTTCGCGCCTTGTATTGCTTAGCACTCGAACTTAATCTGGGCTTTCAGTGGCGTTATCGCCATCATCTCACGCATCATCGTTTTGAAAATCGCCAGCTTCTTCTTCAGGTATTCCTTCCGGCACATCGTCCAACATAGCTGCTACCACCGCCGTCGCTTCCTCGATACCCATGCGTTTCGGCGTGGAAAATAATTGCGCCGTGCATTGGGGAAATTCGGTTTGCAAAATGTGGTTGATCTCGCGAAACGCCTTGGTCTGATCTTGCTTGGATAATTTATCCGCCTTGCTCAGCAGAATATGAATCGGCTTGCCCGAGGGCGAAAACCAATTAATCATATCGCGGTCTGTTTCTCTGAGCGGATGGCGTATATCCATAATGATAATCAAGCCGCGCAAAGAATGGCGCGTAGCGAGATAGCCGCCGACCAGTTTTTCCCAGTGGTTTTTTACGGCGAAAGGCACGCTGGCGAAGCCGTAACCGGGCAAATCGACCAGAAAGCGGTTATTACCGAGGGAAAAATAATTGATATGTTGCGTGCGCCCCGGCGTTTTGCTCACAAAAGCCAGCTTGGTGCGGTTGGCCAAGGTGTTTATCGCGCTGGATTTCCCTGCGTTAGAGCGGCCGACGAAGGCGACTTCGGCGCAATCTTCCGGCGGCAAATCCTGTAAATGATTGACGGTAACGTGAAACGCGGCGTGCTGAAAAGGATTCATATTATGTGGGTCTAATCTCGTGTCGGTATCTGCGCTGGTAACTAAGATGGGTTCTGCGTTAAAATAAGGGGTTTGCTAAACAGCCGGTTTCGCCACTATTGAGCGCGAAGCCGACCATCAGGAGCTAGTAATGAAACGAATCTTGGCCGTAGTCCTCAGCCTCAGCGCCTTCGCGGCATTCGCCAACGAACCTGCCGCCGCACCCGCCGCGAAAAAAACCGACGTGGCTAAAGCCCAAACCATCGTCACGCAAGTGTGCGCCGCCTGCCATGGCGCCGATGGCAACAGCGTCAGCGCCGCCAACCCCAGCATCGCGGGACAACACGCAAAGTATATCACCACGCAACTCGCGCACTTTAAGTCGGGCGAGCGTAAAAACGCGGTGATGGCCGGCATGGTCGCCACCTTGACGCCGGAAGACATGGAAAGCCTTGGCGTTTATTTCGCTGACAAAAAAGCTAAAGCCAACAGCGCCAAAGATCCTGCGCTGGCGAAACTGGGCGAAAAAATTTATCGCGGCGGCAATGCGTCCACCGGCGTACCGGCGTGCGCAGGCTGCCACGCGCCCAACGGCATCGGCATCCCCGCGCAATATCCGCGCTTGTCGGGCCAATATGCCGATTACACCGTGACGCAGCTCAAAGCGTTTAATGTGGGCGAACGCAATAACGTAATGATGAATGGTGTCGCGGCAAGATTGAGCGAAAAAGAAATGAAAGCGGTTGCCGAATACATAGCCGGTTTGCACTAATTTAGCCCGCTATCGTCGCTATAAATATTCAATAAAAACAAATACTTACAAAGGGTGGCGCAGCCACCCTTTTTTGTCTGTGTTTTGATCCAAGGCCGAATAAATGAACGCAGTGGTAAATCGCAAAACCGGTTTTGGTAAATCGCTCTACGAGCTATTCAGCTCCATGCGCTTCGCCATCAGCTTGCTCACGGTTCTCGCCATTGCCTCAATAGTCGGCACCGTGTTGAAACAAAACGAGCCGTACAATAATTACATCGTACAACTCGGCAGCTTCTGGTTCGAGACATTTAATCTGCTCGGCTTGTACGATGTGTACCATTCGTCGTGGTTCATGTTGATACTGATTTTTCTCGTCGCCTCGACCAGCACTTGCATTTTGCGCAACACACCGAGCATGTTGCGCGAAATGCGCATATTCAAAGAACACGCGAGCGAAACCTCGTTGAAAAGTTTTGCCCATCGTGCGGAGTTCGATACGGCTTTGGATGAAAGCGCCGCGCAAAAAAACATCGCCCTGTATCTGCAGGCTTATGGTTTCAAAAGCCGCATCAAGCAAAATGAATCGGGCGACACCTTGGTTGCGGCCAAAGCGGGTTCGACCCACCGTTTTGGCTACATTCTTACGCACGCGGCCATCGTGATCATTTGCGTCGGCGGATTGATCGACGGCAACGTGCCACTGAAACTCCTGACACTCACCGGCAAAAAAATCGAAACGCGCGACATCGCGCAAAGCCAGATTCCCGCCGAGAGCCGCTTGTCGCCGAGCAACTTATCCTTCCGCACCAACGTCAATATTCCCGAAGGCGGCAACGTCGATGTCGCGTTTCAAAATCTGGCCGACGGCTATTTTGTGCAAGAATTACCCTTCACTATTT
>JAYVGF010000367.1:0-7663 GCA_043772415.1 Betaproteobacteria bacterium | reverse complement strand
TAAAAATCTCGGACAAACCGCCGTGGTCGAAAACCTCGGCGGCGCCAGCGGCTCGATCGCGGCGCAAAAGGTGCTTACTGCCGCCAGCGATGGCTACACCTTATTCCAGGGCTCGCCTAACGAAGTCATCCTCGCGCCGCTCGCCATGACTGGGGTGAAATACAAGGCGGAAGATTTCCGCCTGGTGCAAATGATCGGCGTGTCACAGCTAGTGATGATCGTGCGCGGCGACCTGCCAGTGAAAACCATAGACGATGTGGTCGCACTCGCTCGCAGCGCGCCCAAGGACAAGCCTCTCACCTACGGCAGCGTCGGCATCGGCTCGTTCTACCATGTGCTCGGCGAACACATGGCGCAGACCATCGGCGCATCCATGACGCATGTTCCCTACAAAGGCATTGCGCCATTGATTCAGGATCTCAGTGGCAACCACGGTGTGGACATCGCCCTGCTACCGTATTCGAAAACTTTGGCGGGCCTGGCCGAACAGGGCAAGCTGAAAATTCTCGGCACCCTCGCCGCTGAACGCCCGGAGCAACTGAAACAATTGCCGACCGTGAATGAGGGCAAAACGCTGAAGGATTTCAACTTCAACATCTGGACCGGCTATATGGTCAAGAAAGACACGCCGGAAGACATCGTGCAATCTCTGCACAAAGCCTTGACCGCCACTTTGTCCGACAGCGAAGTGCGCAGCAAGCTGGAAGCGCAGAGTCTAATGGTGGCCAAGCCGCTGTCGCTGGCCGATGCCGCCAAAGCATTCGAGGCAGAGACGGCCAACTTCCGCGCTATCGCCAAGTCGATCAAACTCGAAGCGCAGTAAAACTAGGTGACGGCACCCGCTGAAATCCTGCAAGCACTGCACCTGCGCGCGACGGAGTTCGCGCAGGTGCGGCGCGACATCCACCGCCATCCCGAGCTCGCCTTCGACGAACACCGCACCAGCGCGTTGGTCGCGGAAAAACTCGGCGCATGGGGCTATCAAGTCGAGCGCGGACTCGGCGGCACTGGCGTAGTAGGCAAAATCACGCGCGGCGCGGGCCGACGCAAGCTCGGCCTGCGCGCCGACATGGATGCGCTGCCGATTACCGAAACCACGGGTGCACCGTACGCAAGCTGCCATACCGGGCTGATGCACGCCTGCGGCCATGACGGGCACACTGCCATGTTGCTCGCGGCAGCGGAATATCTGGCGCGCGACGGCAAGTTTTCCGGCACGCTGAATTTAATTTTCCAACCGGCCGAAGAAGGCGCGGGCGGCGCAGTGAAAATGATGGAAGACGGCTTGTTCGACAAACATCCGTGCGACGCCGTATTCGCCATGCACAATATGCCCGGCTTCGAAGCGGGTAAACTGGTTTTCCGCGAAGGCGCCACTATGGCCTCGTCCGACAACGTCAGCATCACTATCACCGGCATCGGCGGGCACGGGGCCTTACCGCATCTCACCGCTGACCCGATTGTCGCTGCGTCGAGTATCGTCATGGCCTTGCAAACCGTGGTGTCGCGCAATGTCGATCCGATGCAGGCGGCAGTAGTCACGGTCGGCGCGATTCATGCGGGCAAAGCCAACAACGTGATTCCACCCAGCGCGCAACTTGAGCTCAGCGTGCGTGCGCTCGACCGCGACGTGCGCGTGATCTTGGAACAGCGCATCAAGGCCTTGGTGCATGCGCAAGCGGAAAGTTACGGCGTCAAAGCCGAAGTGAACTATAAACGGGGTTACGCCGTGTTGGTCAACACGACGCCGGAAACAGAATTTGCGCGCAAAGTCGGCGTCGAGTTAATGGGCGAATCCGGCGTCATCCGCAACGGCCCTGCCCTCACCGGCAGCGAAGATTTCGCCTTTATGCTGGAAAAACTACCAGGCAGTTATTTATTCATCGGTAACGGCGCGGGCGAAGGCTCGTGCATGGTGCATAACCCCGCCTACGATTTCAACGACAGCAATATTCCTATCGGTGCGGCGTATTGGGCACATCTGGCACAGCGGTTTCTAACCGACTAACTAACACAAACATAAGAAAAAAACGGCGAACCTTGGTTCGCCGTTTCTTTTTTAATTTGAATTACTGGTCTATCCAGTTCAATGAAATGACAACCCATCCCCACCCTAATCCTCCCCTTGAAGGAGAGGGGACGAAAGGGCAAAGCGCCGGGTTGACCCCGCATTAACTCTTCTCACGGAGTATCAAACTACGTGGGTCAAAGCTGCTTTACTTCCGCAATCAGTTTGTTCACCGCTTCCTGCCCGCCTCCGTAAAACATCCGCGTATTGTGGCTCCGGCTAACTTTTTGCTAACGCAAAAAATTACCCTCCACCGCAACAAGCTACTGGCTCGAATCATAGCTGCTTTACTTCGTGAATCAACTTGTTGACGGCCTCTTGTCCTCCGCCGTAAAACATCCGCGTGTTGTCTTTGTAGAACAGCGCATTCTCGATGCCGGAGAACCCCGAGCCTTGACCACGCTTGATGACCACAACATTTTTCGCCATGTCTGCATTCAGAATCGGCATACCGTAAATCGGGCTGCCCTTATCCGTACGCGCGACGGGGTTAACCACGTCGTTAGCACCGATGACCAGCACCACGTCAGCTTGTGGGAACTCAGGATTGATTTCATCCAGATCGAAGATGCGCTCGTAATTCACGCCGGCTTCGGCCAGCAATACATTCATGTGACCGGGCATACGACCGGCGACGGGGTGAATGGCGAATTTTACTTCGATGCCTTTTTCTTCCAGCAATTGCGTCAGCTCCCATACTTTATGTTGAGCTTGTGCGACCGCCATGCCGTAGCCGGGAACGATAATCACTTTTTGCGCATAGGCCATGAGTATCGCGGTATCCTGCGCGCCGATTTCGCGCATGGTGCCGGTGACTTCTTGCGCGCCACCTGCTCCGGGCGGCGGCGGTGAAAGCAATTTGACGAGGGAACGATTCATCGCTTTCGCCATCAGTTGTGTGAGCAAGGTACCGGCCGCACCGACCACCGTGCCGGCGATGATCATCGCCGCATTATTCAACACAAAGCCTTCAAACGCGACGGCTAATCCGGTAAGCGCATTAAATAGCGAAATAATCACCGGCATATCGGCGCCGCCGATGGGCAAGGTCATCAGCACACCGAACAGCAAAGCCAACACAAAAAACAAAATAATCAGCAGCGGGAAATTCATGTCCTTGATGCTGATGCCGACTGCCAAACCTATCAGCACGGATATAGCCAGCACAGTATAAGTGATGACCTGATGCTGTGGAAACGAGAACACACCTTTCATGATGCCTTGCAGCTTGGCGTAAGCAATCAAGCTGCCGGAAAACGACACGCTACCAATCAGCGCGCCGATGATGGCCAGCATCCCTGTGGAAGAAGATTGAATTTGGCCACCGATCAGTTGCGTCGCGGCTATCGCCGCCGCCGCGCCGCCGCCCATGCCGTTATACAGCGCGATCATTTGCGGCATGTCGGTCATTTGCACTTTTTTGCCGCTGACCCAGGCGAGCCCGCCACCGATAGCAATAGCAATAATCATCAAAATATAATTGATGGTGCGATGGCTGACGTTATGCATAATATTCGCGTCAAAGAAAGTCGCCACTGTCGCCAGCGCCATGCCCACGCCTGCCCACACGATGCCTTTTTGCGCGCGGAGTGGCGAGCTCATGCCCTTCATGCCGAAAATAAATAATACGGCGGCGATGAAATACGAAATCTGAATAATATGCCCGCTCATTTTTTATGATCCTTCTTGCCGGTGAACATGCCGAGCATGCGTTCTGTCACGACATAACCGCCAACCGCATTCGTCGCGGCCAAGGCCACACCGAAAAAGCCTATCAGTTGTTGCATCACCGTCGTCGCTTCACCTAACGCGACCATGGCACCGACCAGCACGATGCCGTGAATAAAATTGGAACCGGACATGAGCGGCGTGTGCAAAATCACCGGCACGCGGCTGATGACTTCGTAGCCGACGAACGCGGAAAGCATAAAAATATAAAGCAGGCTGTAACTGTCGAGCATGATTATTCTCCCTCCACGGCTTTGCGCGTGGCTTCGTGTATGATTTTTCCTGCGTGGGTATAGAGCGAGCCTTTGAGCACTTCGTCTTCCCAATCCGGTTTCAATTCGCCGTCCTTGATCATCAAGCCCAAAATAGCCAATAGATTTTTGGCATACATTTCCGAGGCGTGGACCGGCATGGTGCTGGCGATATTCAATGGGCCATGCACGGTGACGCCATGGACAGAAATGGTTTTACCCGCCTGCGTCAATTCACAATTGCCGCCGGATTCTGCGGCGAGATCGACGATGACCGCGCCGGTTTTCATGCGCGAGACCATGTCGCTGCTGATGATTTTCGGTGCCGGACGACCCGGCACGGCGGCGGTGCAAATCACCGCATCGGCTATTGCCACGACCGCTGCGAGTTTTTCCTGCTGGGCTTTTTTCTCGTCTTCGCTCAGCTCGCGTGCGTAGCCACCAGAGCCTTCCGCGCCGGAAACAACGCTGATAAATTTCGCGCCGAGTGATTCGACTTGTTCTTTCGCCGCTGCGCGCACGTCATACGCTTCGACCAGCGCGCCTAGGCGACGCGCTGTGGCTATTGCTTGCAGGCCCGCAACGCCTGCGCCGATGACTAATACTTTAGCCGGGCGAATAGTGCCTGCGGCAGTAGTGAGCATAGGGAAAAAACGCGGCGACATTTGCGCCGCCATTAACGCCGCCTGATAACCGGCGACGCTGGCTTGCGACGACAACGCGTCCATCGATTGCGCACGCGAAATGCGCGGCACCAATTCCATTGCCAGGCTGGTAATATTTTTTTCACAGAGCTTTTTGGCAATGGCCGGATTTTTTCCCGGCTGCATAAAACTGATCAAGGTCGAGCCATTCGGCATCTGGTCGATTTCACTCTCAGACGGCGGTTGCACGCGCAAAATTAAATCAGCGGCGGCGTAAAGCGATTGGCCACTGACTACTTGTACATCAGCGAAATCCGCATCGCGCAACATGGCGCGTTCGGCCGCACCCATTTCCATGCGCAACGACGCGCCCATGGCTTTGAGTTTTTTCGCGACTTCCGGCACCAGCGCAACACGCGTTTCGCCTTGTACAGATTCTTTAGGAATAATAATGCTGACAGGCATGGAAACCTCTTCTTATGTAACTATTTGATTATATTGAATTTTTTGTGATGCATTTAGATGCCCGCAAAAACGCTGCTCTACAAAAGCATGATATAGAAGTTAACATTATTTATATAAGTGCGCTACAGGCAGCCGACATTCCGGCGCGCTTATAAACGCAAGGATCTCGCGTTGAATCCACTTAGCGTATGCGTGTAATTTTTCCCCAAGGCAATCACTTTGAACAGCTCGCCCATTTCCGCCGGGCTGATTAAGCGCTGCACGGCATTCACCACTGGCAAATAATTTTTCGCGTCACTCGCATCGTAACGCGCAATCAAATCAGTGATGCCACAGCCGAGTAAAAATTGCGCTTGCGAAGTGTAGCCGATGATATCCAATCCTGCTTGTTCACCCGCTTGGGCGATGGCAGAAAAATCCACATGGCTGGTAATGTCTTGCAGGCCGGGCAAATAAAACGGATCGCCATGCGCATGATGGCGATAGTGGCACATCAGTGTCCCCATGCTGCGCTGGGGATGATAAAACTCGGCGGCAGAGAATCCGTAATCGACTAACAGCATCACGCCATGATGCAGCATGTTGCCGAGGCTGGTGATAAAACCGGATGCGCTCAAATTGATTTCACTGACGTAAGCATCAGGCAAATCGAGTTTATTTGCCGCGGCAAACAACACAGAATTTTTATCCAATGGACGATCATGGAAAACCAATTTTTCATTTTCGAGCGCTACGCCGCGCTCGTGTATGCCTGCTTCTTTCCATACCACCAAGTGTGTAGGCATCGCGTCCAGCACCTCATTACCAATAATTAAACCATTGAATTTATTGAATAATTTATCAATCCATTGAATCCGTGAAAATACATCCTTTGATAATGCAGACAAGAAAATTTTCTGGCGCTCACATAAATCCGCGCTGACTTCGAGGATGAAATAATTTTTCGGCAATCGATTGAGCTGCTGCAACTCGATAAGTAAATCAAATGCCAACTTGCCTGAACCCGCGCCGAATTCAAGTATATCTCCGCCGGTTTGCGCGATGACTTCTGCCGCGCATTGCGCGATGGATTGCCCGTATAGCGGAGAAATTTCCGGCGCGGTAATAAAGTCGCCATCCTTGCCGATTTTTTTCGCGCCTGCGCTGTAGTAACCCAAGCCCGGCGCGTACAAGGCCAGCTCCATATAACGCTCAAACGGAATCCAGCCGCCGTGGTCAGCAACGTCGCGCCGAATCAACGCGGATAATTTTTCACTATGCGCCAAGGCATCAGCCGATGGCGCAGGAAATGAAACATCTGATCGGTTTAACGGGATTTGCACTGGAGATTGAAATGGGATTTTTTGCGGTAGAATCTGGATACATTTTATAGGTAAATTATACCATGCAGAATAAAGTGGCTTTGGTAACCGGCGGCGCAAAACGTGTCGGCGCAGCGATAGTAAAACGCCTGCATAACGAAGGCATGAACGTGATGATACATTTTCATCATTCGCAGTCGGAAGCGCATGCCTTACGCGACGAACTGAATGCTCTGCGCAAAAGTTCCGCCAGTACGATGCAAACCGATTTATTACAGATTCAAGATTTGCCCAAGCTGATCGAATACACCCTAAAAACTTTCGGCAGACTTGATGCGCTAGTAAACAACGCATCGACGTTTCAAGCTACACCGATCGGCAGCATTAACGAAACCAACTGGAATGATTTAATCGGCACCAATCTGAAAGTGCCGCTATTTTTATCCCAAGCCGCCGCACCTGCACTAAAACAATATAAGGGCTGCATCGTCAACATCATCGACATCCACAGCGAGCGGCCTCTGAAAAATTACGTTGTCTATTCCATTGCCAAAAGCGCTTTGCTCGGACTCACCCGCTCGCTATCGATAGAATTGGGCCCGGAAGTGCGCGTCAACGGCATCTCGCCCGGCGTCGCCGCATGGCCTGTCGATGAAGGGCATTTTGATGCGCAGGAACAAACCCGCATCGTGAATCAAACTGCACTCAAACGACCCGGCTCGCCGGAAGAGATGGCAGGCGCAGTGAAATTTTTGGTGTGCGATGCGACTTATATGACGGGGCAGATTATTAATGTGGATGGTGGGCGGTCGGTGAGTTTGTGAATATCGTAGTGGGTTCCAAACGCCTTCCCAATTTTTCATCCTGAGCGACAGCGAAGAATCTACTTTTCGTTTTTTATTTGACGAGCGTAACAGCAGATTCTTCGCTGTCGCTCAGAATGACAATCAGCACGGTGCGCCGCGCGCACGCGTAAAGCTGTCAGATACATCGTCAATGTGCAGAACATCTAATGTCCAAGCTCCTTCCCCCTTGACGGGGGAAGGTTGGGATGGGGGTGAATGTTGGTCATTTGTGATCTGATAATTCCGAGCTTCGAATAGGCATTGCCGGGGGTAGCCCGGCGGCTAGTCACTTTTTTGCTTCGCCAAAAAAGTAACCAAAAAAGGCGAACCCGCCGCGCTGCTTTTTGTTTTTAGGTTTTTG
>JAYVGF010000366.1:0-2843 GCA_043772415.1 Betaproteobacteria bacterium | reverse complement strand
AAAAATCTCACTGTCACGCGCGAACCCGGCGGCACGCCGCTGGGTGAGAAGTTACGCGAGCTGTTGTTGCATCATCCGATGCACGCCGAAACCGAGGCCATGCTGATGTTTGCCGCACGGCGTGAACACATCCATCAAGTCATCCAGCCCGCCCTCGATCGCGGTGATTGGATCGTGTCCGACCGATTCACCGACGCCAGCTTCGCTTACCAAGGCGGGGGCAGGGGAGTGGACCAGGATAAATTGCGCGCGCTGGAAATTTGGGTGCAGGGCAGCTTGCAACCCGACCTCACCTTTTTGTTCGACGTGCCGGTGAGCGTGGCGCGTGACCGCTTGAATCGCAATACACCGAATCCCGATCGCTTCGAGCAGGAACGCGATGCATTTTTCACCCGCGTGCGCGACGCGTATTTGCAGCGTGCGAAGGAAGCGCCGTCGCGTTTTCGTATTATCAATTCCACTTTGTCGATCAAAGAAGTCAACGAACAATTATCAACCGCTCTGTCTGAACTCGACGTATGACTCTGTATAGTTGGCAACAACCGCTGTGGAAAAAACTCTGGCAGGAAGGCCGCCTCAACCATCACGCGCTGCTGATACAAGGCCGCGCGGGGATCGGTAAACGTGATTTTGCCTATGCTTTGGCACAAGCACTTTTGTGTGAAAACCTGGATAGCAAAACGCATCTAGCTTGCGGAACATGCGAAGCCTGCCATTGGTTTTCGCAAGGGAATCATCCTGACTTCAGATTAGTCGAACCTGCGTCGATGCAGGAAGAAGCCGCAGACGCTGAAGGCGACGAAACCAAAACCAGTGACAAGCCGGACAAAAAAGCCAGCAGCCAAATCTCCATCGGACAAATACGCGAGCTGGAAAATTTTGTCAGCATCAGCACGCATCGTGACGGTTATCGCGTCATCATGCTCAACCCCGCCGAGGCGATGAACGCCAATGCCGCCAATGCGATTCTAAAAATGCTGGAAGAGCCGCCCGCCAATACGCGTTTTTTATTAGTGACGAGTGAGCCTCGGCGTTTATTACCGACAGTGATCAGCCGCTGCCGCCGGGTTGAAATGCCCGTTCCCGATGCGATAGTTTCAACGCAATGGCTGAAAGACCAAGGTATCGAGCAAGCCGATTCGTTGTTGGCGCAATCAGGCGATGCGCCGCTCGCCGCGCTCAAATTAGCCGACGGTGAATACCAAGCCGGACGGCGCGAATGGCTACAAGGATTAGCGCAAGGAAAATCCGCGCCCTTCATGACGCTGGCGGAAGGCCAACAAAAGCAGCCGTTGATACAGCCGGTGAATTGGATGCAAACCTGGTGCTATGATTTGCTCGCGATCAAAAGCGGATCAGGCGTGCGTTACAATACGGATTACACCAGCGCGCTGGAGAAATTGGCGCAAAACCTCCCTGCCGAAAAATTACTCGAATGGGAAAGCCTGCTGAAATCCGCTAAGCGATTCGTTAATCATCCGCTCAACGCGCGACTTTTTCTGGAGCAATTATTGATGTCTTACACGAGTTGTTTCCGTTGATTTAATTATGTTCATAGACTCGCATTGCCACATAGATTTTCCCGAACTCGCCGACAATATCGACAACGTGCTGGGAAAAATGCGCGAAAACCAAGTGGACCAATGCCTCTGCATCAGCGTCAACCTGGAAGATTTTCCGCGCGTTTTGAAACTGGCTGAAGCGCATGACAACGTCTTCGCTACCGTCGGCGTGCATCCCGATTACGAAGACATCGAAGAGCCCGACGTCGCGCGGCTGGTGCAACTCGCCAACCACCCGAAAATCATCGGCATCGGCGAAACCGGCCTGGATTATTACCGTCTCACCGGCGACCTCGAATGGCAACGCGAACGCTTCCGCATTCACATCCGCGCCGCCATCAAAACGCGCAAGCCGCTGATCATCCACACCCGATCCGCCGCGGAAGACACGCTCAGAATCATGCGCGAAGAAAACGCCGCGGACATCGGCGGCGTGATGCATTGCTTCACCGAAACCTTGGATATCGCCGAGCAAGCCATGGCGATGAATTTCTATATTTCCATTTCAGGCATCGTCACGTTCAAAAACGCCGTGCAAATAAAAGAGGTCGCGCAAAAAATCCCGCTTGATCGTTTGTTAATCGAAACCGATTCGCCTTATTTAGCGCCCGTGCCGTTTCGCGGCAAGCTGAATCAACCGGGTTACGTGAAACATGTGGCGGAAGAAATTGCCAAGCTACGCGGCATAAGCGTAGAAGAAATCGCTACTCAAACGACAAAAAACTTCAATAAATTATTCAATATAATCAAATAGGTAATTAAATAATTTGATGTTGAATAATGCAATTTCTCAAGCAATAATTTAACCCTAAATACACTTCTTCTTTTTCTGTCCGAGCTTGGGTGTTTTAATGACGGCAGTGCCGACGCGTTTGCCCTTTTTAATTTTTTGTCCGGTTACGTTGTATTCCGCCATCTGACGCGTCAACGAACTAGTCAGAATAAAATCGAAAAACTGATTCACTTGAACAGTCAATTATTTCAGCGCCAGCTTGTCCCACGCCCCCCCCAAAAACAGCCGAAAACTTCTGCCGCCGTCATCAGTGGGGCATCCCGCGATAGATCGACACAGGCGTGGCAACAGGCGCTATAGGCACCAAGCCTTTACCAAGCGGCCTTAATAATTCAGGCTGATCCACAGGAACGATACGAATGGGATCGCGATGATGCGGAAATATCGTGTTGCTGACTGGGTTATTTTTTGCCATTTTGGTTGCCCTCAAATAATGTCCAGTTCCAATATTTAACCAGGTTGCAGCAAGCAATGCGTTTGCTTCGACT
>JAYVGF010000365.1:0-5858 GCA_043772415.1 Betaproteobacteria bacterium | reverse complement strand
CATGGGGAAGTAAACGTTTTATTGTCGTAATATGCTCGGTGTTTAGCATGCTAGTGGTTGAAGATTTGCATGACAGGTTTGTCGAGGTTGGTGTCGATCTTGGAAATACAGATTTTCAGGCTGACTTGCCAGCTTGCCGGTTGTGCTTTGAAAATCCGAGAAAGCTTCTCTGAATCAAGCAAAGAATTTGTAGGGCGCTTCGCTAAGACAGAATAATTATCTGCAGAAATTCCATTTATAGCTGGAATAATTTTGAGTAATCCCGTTTTATTAGCAAGCGTGAAAATTTCCTGCGCGAATCCATACCAAGTTGTAGCGCCTCTGCTCGCTACATTAATTAGGCTTTGAGTCAGCGTATTGTGTTCTCTATTTTTATTGATTGCTTCAACAGTTGTTTGCGCAATCCACTCCGCCCAAATTGGTGCCCCCCATTGGTCGTCAACCAGATGTAATACACCGCCTTGCTTAGCTAAACGCAGCATGGTCAGCAAAAAATTCTTGCCGTGCATGGAATATACCCAACTGGTGCGCAAGATCAAATGTTGGCATCCAATTGCTATGATAGCTTGATCGCCCGCTAGTTTGGTTTTGCCATAGACGTTAATCGGGTTGGGAATATCTTCTTCGGTGTAAGGCACCATCTCGCCTTTAGCCCCGCGTTTGGTCCCGTCGAAAACGTAATCAGTGCTGTAATGAATTAGCGGAACGCCTAATCTTTTTGCCTGCTCGGCAAAAATACCGGGCGCAACGCCATTGATGGCCATGGCGAGTTCTGGTTCGCTTTCGGCTTTATCGACTGCGGTATAAGCGGCAGGGTTGATAATCAATTGCGGTTTTACTTCGCGAACAGTTCGAACGATGGAATCAGGGTTGGCCAAGTCTAGCGTGTCGCGAGTAGGGGCGATCACTTCCCAGCCGCGTGCTTCTAGAACGGGTTTGAGATGATGACCGACTTGGCCGGTTACGCCGGTTAACAAAATCCTCATGGGTAAATATTCGCTTGTTGCAATTTCATTGGGTTACTTTATATCGTCGAAGTTTTAGAAGCAGATTCTTCGTTTTACTCAGAATGGCAGTACATTTTGTTTCACTGGATTCCTGCCTTCGCGATAATGACGGGGGTATTTTATTTCTCCAGGTTCCTACTTTCGCGGGAAAGTCGAATTATTACCAGAATACAGTTATTTTTCATCCAATTTTTTAGTTACCATCTTGGCAAATTGGACAAAATCACCAAGGTGATATTTTACGGTGCTGTGTACTATGAGCCAATTAATTCTTTCGTAGTTATGCACCGCTATATTGCGAAAGCCGACTGCTTTTTTAAGGTTGGCCGCGATTTCATTACTCAGCAATCCTTCCTGTACCAGCAAGTCGAAGGTTTGGCCCATTGTGCCTGGAGGTGGGACATTCATCCCGGCAATTAGATGGGCGCCTATATCAACGCTGATTTGGACTGCACGGCTAAGATTGAGTGCGACAATATCCTGAAGATCCACGTCACCCGCTAATATTTCCGGAGCAGGTGGACACTTGTCTTCCAGGCGCTGTAAACAGCGGCGCAACGATTCCAGTTTTTGTTCGATTACTTCCCGATCCATGCCTCACGCCTTTCCGCCAACAGTCTGGTGCGATATGGCATGAAGTCGGCTTCCTCCAGTAAATGACGGTTGATCAATTGTCCATATAACGTATCACTGCCGAGAATTCTTCTGCCGTGCTGTACTATTTGTCCAAGTAAGGGTTCAGTAACGGTGTTGAGATCGATCAAATCAATTGCTCTGCCGCTGCTCTCTGCCAGCGCGCTTACTAGGGCGATTTTTTCATCCCGGCTTAGTGGGAAACGCGCAGACACGGCAATGTCTAAATCACTGTCTGCTCGATGGCGTCCCGCGGCTACAGACCCAAACAACACGGCAAGTGTGATCTGCGGAAACCCGGCAAAGACTTGTCTAAGCTGGCCATCCAGGGCTGGTTCGTACGCAGATTTATCAGCGACCATTTGTCCGTTATCCATCCCGTTGACTTAGCGAATTGCACCACACGGCAGATTTGTTCGGTGCAATTCGCGTTGCTCATTGCATCCTGCGTTCTGGTTCTACGTTCACACCGGTTAGCCAAATCCTCATTGGTAAACATCCGCATCTTGTAATCGCTTGCCCGCAGTATCTTTAGCGGCAAGTTGTGGTTCGCCTGAGTGGGGCCAGTTAATAGCTATAGAAGAGTCATTCCACAACAGACTTCGTTCATGCTCAGGATACCAGTAATCCGTTGTTTTATATAAAAATTCACATATTTCTGAGAGGGTAACAAAACCATGCGCGAAGCCTGGTGGAACCCACAGCATGCGTTTATTTTCTTCGGATAAATTAACGCCGACCCACTTGCCGAATGTCGGCGAACTTTTGCGTATATCGACTGCGACATCGAATACTTCGCCTTCAATCACGCGCACCAATTTACCTTGCGCATGCTGAATTTGGTAATGCAAACCACGCAAGACATTTTTGCTTGAGCGAGAATGGTTATCCTGCACGAACTCGGCCGTAATCCCGGCTTTTTCCGCTAGAGCCTTCTTGTTAAAGCTTTCGTAAAAAAATCCGCGTGCGTCGCCGAATACTTTCGGTTCGATGATTAGCACCTCGGGAATGGCTGTTGGGATGACATTCATCCGAGCACACGATCCTTCAACAGGCGCAGCAAATATTGTCCGTAGCCATTTTTTCTCATCAAGTTGCCCATTTTCTCCAATTGCTCGGCGGTGATATAGCCTTGGCGGTAAGCAATTTCTTCCGGGCAGGCGATCTTTAATCCTTGGCGGCGCTCGATGGTTTCGATGAAGTGCGATGCTTCGAGCAAGGACTCGTGCGTGCCGGTATCCAGCCACGCCATGCCGCGTCCCATCAGCTCTACGTCTAATTGTTTCTTTTCCAGATAACGCTTGTTGACGTCGGTGATTTCCAGTTCGCCGCGAGGGGAAGGCTTGAGGTTTCTCGCAATATCGATAACTTGATTATCGTAAAAATAAAGGCCGGTGACGGCGTAATTCGATTTCGCTACTTTGGGTTTTTCTTCCAGGCTGATGGCTTTCCCTGCGGCGTCAAATTCCGCTACGCCGTAACGCTCCGGGTCATTCACATGGTAGGCAAACACCGTGGCGCCAGAGGGCTTAGCGGCAGCGCTCACTAATTGCGACGCGAAATCGTGGCCGTAAAATATGTTATCGCCCAATACCAGCGCGCTGTCATCGTTGCCGATAAAGTTTTTACCTATGATGAAGGCTTGCGCCAAACCATCGGGGGAAGGCTGGACCGCGTAGGAAATATTCAAGCCCCACGACGAACCGTCACCGAGAAGCTGCTCAAAGCGCGGCGTGTCTTGCGGCGTTGAGATGAGCAGAATGTCGCGGATCCCCGCCAGCATCAACGTGGTAAGCGGGTAGTAAATCATCGGCTTGTCGTAAATCGGCAAGAGTTGTTTCGAGATCACTTGCGTAACGGGATACAGGCGCGTGCCCGATCCGCCAGCGAGGATAATGCCTTTTCTCATGACGCCACCCGGCCGGCATAATTGGTGTCCACCCAGGCCTTATATGCTCCCGATATAACATGTTGAATCCATTGAATATTTTCCACATACCAGTGCACGGTTTTGCGCATGCCGGTGTCGAATGTTTCGCTTGGTTTCCAGCCTAATTCTTTTTCGATTTTGCGCGCGTCGATGGCGTAGCGGCGGTCGTGGCCAGGACGATCTTTCACATAAGTGATCAGCGATGCGTAGGGTTTGCCATTTTGTGCCGGGCGAATTTCATCCAGCATCGCGCAGATGGTATGCACAACATCGAGATTGGTTTTTTCATTCCAGCCGCCGACGTTATAAGTTTCGCCTGCACGACCTCGCGCTAAAACTTCGCGGATTGCTGTGCAATGGTCTCCCACATAAAGCCAATCGCGGACATTTTTACCATCGCCATAAATTGGTAGCGGCTTGCCGTTGAGCGCGTTAAGAATAATCAGCGGGATCAATTTTTCTGGAAATTGATATGGCCCATAGTTGTTGGAGCAATTCGTCGTCAACACCGGCAAGCCATAAGTGTGATGATAAGCTCGCACCAGATGATCCGACGCGGCCTTGCTCGCCGAGTAGGGGCTGTTCGGCTCGTAAGCTTTAGTCTCGGTAAAGGCCGGGTCGTTTTCGCTCAATGAGCCGTACACTTCGTCAGTGGAAACATGTAAAAAGCGGAAATGATTTTTGTCTTCGGGATTCAACTTGTCCCAATATTCGCGCGTCTGCTGCAGTAGGTGAAACGTGCCGACCACATTGGTCTGGATAAAATCTTCCGGGCCGTGAATGGAGCGATCGACATGGCTTTCTGCGGCGAAGTTGATAATCGCGCGCGGGCGATGTTCATTTAATAGCCTGGCTACAAGCGGGGCATCGCCAATATCACCTTTTACAAAGGTATGGCTACGTTGATCAACACCGGCAAAGTTTTCGATGTTGCCGGCGTAGGTAAGTTTATCCAGGCTGATGACTTCATCGTTTTGCTGCGTAAGCCAATCGCGGACGAAATTAGCGCCAATAAAACCAGCCGAACCAGTAACCAAAATTTTTGTATTCAACAAGCTGGATTCCTTAAGTGCAAATATACGTTAATTACGCAAGGCGTTTTTTATATTCGGCTTTGAATTTATCTTTTGATTCAAGAAAAAATATTAGTAAAACAGCAAAAAACAACGCGCCGAAAAATGCGCCCATAGCAATAAGTGCTCGGCTAGGTTTGCTTTTGCGATCCGGCAATATCGCTTTATCTACAACTTGAATGGCAGCAGAATCTTTGGCCTCATCGACTTTGGCCAATTCAAATTGCCTCGCCATGATTTCCATGATGGCCTCGTGATATTTAACTTCACGCAGCTTGCGTACATATTCGATGCCTATCTGCGGCACTTTGCTGGAGGTTATTAAGGTCCCATCTTTTGCGCCGGTTTCTAGCTCCCGGTTTTTGAGCTGGGCACGCAAACCCGCGAGTTCTTGCTGGGCACGCAAATAATCCGGGTTTTGCGCGGTGGCGAAAGTGCGCATGGCGCCAAGCTGGACTTCTTTGGCGGCAATTTGCGCGCGCAGCTGAGCAACGCTTTCGATGATCGCTTTGGCCTGACCTTCAAGCTGGATAACGCCGGTTTTTTCCTGGGTCTTTTGTAAATTAAATTCTGCGCTGGCCAGTTCCTCGCGTGCTTGGACTAATTGTTTTTCAAAAAACAAACGCCGTTGCGATGCCTCGGTGACGGCTAAATTACGCGTCAACACACCCAATTCTTCGTGGTAGGCGTTCGCAATATTTGCCGCCCGTTCAGGTGACTCATCGTCAACGGTGATGTTTATCAGCCCGTCCTTCCCGGCCATGATTATCGTGTTCTTTGCCAGCGTGGTTCGGGCATCGGACGCCAGTTTTTCATCATAGGTTTTCTGCAATTCAAAACGGGCGAGCAAGCGATCAGCGACGGTGCGACTTTTCAGCAAGCCTACATACATATCTGCAGGAGACTTAACGCCAAGCGCGCCGCCAGCGGCGCCAGCCAGTGCACCCAATTGTCCTAGCATCGCCGCAGCGCCAGACTGGCTTTGCTGCGGTGTCATTAAGACGGCTTTGGCCGTATAAATTTTTGGCAAAGCAAAACTAACGCCCAAACCAATCAGACCGGCCAGCAAAGGCAAGCTAAGCAACAAAACTTTGTGCTTCGCCAAGACTGCGATGATATCCATCAGGCTTATGGAGTCATCTTCTTCGGTGTATTGGGGCTGAGCTACTGTATTGATTTCAGCCATTACAGACCTCGCAATACTTTCAACCCAGC
>JAYVGF010000364.1:0-1947 GCA_043772415.1 Betaproteobacteria bacterium | reverse complement strand
TAAGGGAGAAAAGCGCTGGGTTGACCCTACCTGAATGCGATATTCTAGCGGCGCGAATGTAGGCAGGTAGGACAAACGTTTACCGACGGTCTGGAAATGCTGCTGTAGCAACTGCTCGGCTTGCGCGCTTCCTTCCTCATGCAACATAGTAAAAAAAGGATGGCTGGTATTTAGCTTGCTGTGGGGTTGGCCTAGCCAGAGTGATCCAGACGCTTTACTGCTTCAGGTTGCCCACAAATTTCCAGCCTTCGACGGTATACACAAACACGAATCCGGTGGGGCCGTCGATGAACGTGGTTATCGGCGAAACATTCGAATTTCGATAGGCAGGCCCGGCACCTGCGGCATCGTATTGCACGGTTTTAGCGGCTGCATTCATGATCTGGCCTGCCTTCGCGTTATTCACGCTGTCGTCAGCTGATACGGCAAAACAGAATGGTAAAACCATCAGCGCTATTACCAAACTGAACATGCGCGCACTTACCGATGGATACGCACAGGCTTCATAAAAGTCTTGTTCCTTGCGAACCGTATCCAAGCTTGAATCGGTTACGGAAACTTTTCCTGTTGCGAAAAAATGATTGGTAAACATGATGGCTTCCTAATAAATATAAATAGCTTTCTGCATCTTGGTACATTAAACCGGTTAATTTTGCGTAATCCGCGCCCAAGGATGGAAATGTTGTTGTTGCTCAAGCTCGCGCATACGGGATTCGAGGTCGTAAATATTGGCTGACTTCGCCAAATAAGCGTCCTCATAGGCACGCTTGCTGCGCTCATCGCTTTTTGCCAGATAGTGGATAAAATTCGTTAGATATTTCATGTCTTGCTCCTCTCGAATAGAAAATGAAGCAACAATTGCTGCATTGCACTATTCACAAGATAGCGATACTCTTTAGCGGTAGCTAATCGTATCTTTTGATGGTGTCGATTCATTTAATTGATGCACAATTAACTTATTGTTTATATTGAATATTATTTATATCTTCGCAAGGCAGAAGAGGAGTAATCCATAGAAATTTACCAATTACGTTCCTTCGTCGCGGTGGCCGAGCTGGGTCAGCTCACGCGCGCAGCTGAAGCATTGCATGTCAGCCAGCCTGCCATTACCTCGCAAATCAAGGCATTAGAGGACGAATTGCAGATTGCCCTGTTTCTGCGCACACCCAGCGGCATGGTGTTAACGCGCGCGGGCGAACGTCTGCTTGAGCAGGCTCAAAAAATAGTCGCCGCCACACAAGATCTGAAGAATCAAGCTAAAGCCATGTCAGGCGAAGTGGACGGAAAAATCAGTCTCGGCACTGTCAGCGATCCCGCGTTTATACGTCTAGGTGAACTATTGCACGGCATGTTAGAGCGCTTTCCACTGGTCGAGCTGGAACTGCAGCAGCGCGTATCCGGCGATGCATTTGAAGATGTGCGCAACGGCGCGTTAAATGCGAGTTTTTATTTCGGTGAACTCAATAGCCCGCATGTGACAGGCTTGCGCTTATGCGACATTGTGTATTGCGTCGCTGCGCCGGCTGCCTGGAAAGATCGCGTCGAAGGCGCCAACTGGAATGAAATCGCTGCCCTTCCCTGGATATTCGCGCCTGCTGTCAGCACGCATAATCAATTGCTGCACCAACTGTTTCGCAACCACGGCGCCGGGCCGACCAAGGTAGTCGAAGCGGATCAGGAATCGGTGATGAACAGTTTGATTGCCTCAGGAGTTGGCATCAGCTTGATGCGCGAAGACTATGCGCAAGCAGGCATCACCGACGGCACCATTATCGTATGGGAGCAAGAACGGCTCACGACCACGCTGCAATTTATTTTTTCTACCGAACATTCGCACGACCCCGCAATTGTCGCTTTGATCGGCGTGATACGTACTATTTGGTCGTTGGAACCTGCTGCAGAAAATTCACCCAAAACTGATAGCGCTAAATTGTTCGCGCGATAAAA
>JAYVGF010000363.1:0-7068 GCA_043772415.1 Betaproteobacteria bacterium | reverse complement strand
GGAAGATCGTTTGTATTGCGCCAGGATGTTCTTACTTTTGATATCACTCATCAGCCTCGATATTAATAACAAGCAAAACTAAGCAAACTATTTCCCCGCCGCCAACCGCACATGATCAGCAATACGATTCGCCAACGTAGAAACCATTTCCCGCGACTTGCCTTCGACCATCACGCGCAATAACGGCTCGGTGCCCGACGGGCGTAGCAATACGCGGCCGTCGTCGCCTAGTTCTTTTTGTGCGTTCTCTACCGCTTGCTCTACGTCTTTGTTGCCTTTGTGGTCGAAGCCGCGCGCGGTTTTTACGTTCACCAATACTTGCGGGAATAAACTCAATTCGCTGGAGTAATCTTGTAGTGAGGTTTTGTTGACGCGTAGCGCGGTTAGCACTTGCAGCGCGGAGACGATGCCGTCGCCAGTGGTGTGTTTGTCCAGCGCCAGGATGTGACCAGAATTTTCGCCGCCGTATTGCCAGCCTTTTTGCAGCAACATTTCATTGACGTAACGATCGCCGACCTTGGCTCGCGCGAAGGGGATATTTAATTTACCGAAGGCTTGTTCCAGCGCGAGATTGGTCATCAGCGTGCCGACCACGCCGCCTTTGAGCAGGCCGGATTGTTTGCGGTGCTTGGCGACGACGTAGAGCAATTGGTCGCCGTCGTACAGCGTGCCGTTGGCGTCGCACATCATCAGCCGGTCGCCGTCGCCGTCGAGGGCGATGCCTAAATCGGCTTTGTGCTCGCGCACGGCGGCTTGCATCAACGCGGTGTGCGTCGCGCCGCATTCGTCATTGATGTTCAAACCATTCGGTTTGTTGCCGATGGCGATGACTTCCGCGCCGAGTTCGTGAAAGACGTGCGGCGCGATGTGATAGGTCGCGCCGTGGGCGCAATCGATCACCAACTTGAGTCCGCGTAAATCGAGTTCATTCGGAAACGTGCTTTTGCAGAATTCGATATAGCGACCTACTGCGTCGTCTATGCGGCGCACGCGGCCGAGTTCTGCCGATGGTTTGGATTGCATTGGGTTATCGAGTTCGGCTTCGATTTTCAATTCCACTTCATCGGGCAGCTTGGTGCCTTGCGCGGAAAAAAACTTGATGCCGTTATCGTCGTAAGGATTATGCGAGGCGCTGATCATCACACCCGCCGACAGGCGCAACGCGCGCGTGAGATAGGCGACGCCGGGGGTGGGCATGGGGCCGGTGAGCAATACATACACACCCGCTGCAGAGAAACCCGCTTCGAGCGCCGACTCCAACATATAGCCGGAGATGCGCGTGTCTTTGCCGATGAGTACAGTCGGGTTCGTGCCGTCTTTGGCGTTGTGTGTATCGCCGATCAATACTTTGCCCGCTGCGTAGCCTAAGCGCATAACGAAATCCGGGGTGATCGGTGCTACGCCTACACGCCCACGCACGCCGTCGGTGCCGAAATATTTTCTGCTCATTTTATTTCCTAGTTAATGTTGTGTTTGTACTGCGTGTAACACCGCCAGCGCGTCTTTGGTCGCGGCGACATCGTGCACACGTATGATACTCGCGCCATTTTGCGCGGCAAGCAACGCGGCGGCAATACTGGCGCTTACCCGTTCGGCTGCGGGTTTTCCGGTAAGCTCGCCGAAAATGGATTTGCGCGATAAACCAGCGAGCACGGGATAGCCTAAATCCACTATCGATGACAAGCCGCGCAACAACGCGAGATTGTGTACAGTGCGTTTGCCGAAGCCAAAACCGGGGTCGAGAGCGATGCAGTTTTTTGCGATGCCGGCTTGTTCGGCAGCCTGCGCGCGCGATAAAAGATAGTTTTTTACTTCAAGCAAAACATCATTATATTCAATAAGTTGCTGCATCGTCTGCGGCGTGCCGAGCATATGCATCATGCAAATTCCCGCGCCGCTCTTCGCCGCGACTTGCAGCGCACCTTCTGCGCGCAAGGCGTTCACGTCATTGATCATCGAAGCGCCTGCTTTCATTGCTGCGTCCATCACTGCTGTTTTTTGTGTGTCGATGGAGAGCGGAATTTTTTTGTCGCGTAGCGCTTCGATGACGGGAATCACGCGCTGCAATTCGTCATCAAGCTCGACCGATAGCGAACCGGGTCGCGTCGATTCGCCGCCGATGTCGAGTAGATCCGCGCCCTCTTCGATCAAACGCAATCCGTGTTCAATCGCGCGATCGCGCGAAAAAAATTTGCCGCCATCGGAAAAAGAGTCGGGCGTGACATTGACGATGCCCATGATCAGCGGGCGATCAAGCTTGAGGGTGTAAGCGCCGCAAAACAATTCCGTAAATTTAGTCATGAAATTTCAGGCATAAAAAAGGGCGACCAAGGTCGCCCTGTAAGTATTTGATTATAATCAAGTTTCCTGCGCTGGCGTGGTCGTCGCCGCTGGCGCGGTGGGGGCATCATTCGACGGCGGATTCGGCCTTGCGTTGCTCGGTTTCGGCGGACGCGGCGCGCGGCCTTCCATGAGGTCGTTGATTTGATCGGAATCAATGGTTTCCCATTCCATCAAGGTCGCTGTCATGGCTTCGACGATGTCACGTTTTTCTTCCAATATCTTTTGCGCGACGGCGTATTGCTGGTCGATGATGCGACGGATTTCTTTATCGACTTGCTGCAAAGTCGCTTCGGATACATTTTTGTGTGTGGTCACCGAGCGGCCGAGGAAGACTTCGCCTTCGTTGTCGCCATACACCATCGGGCCGAGCGCGTCGGACATGCCGTAGCGCGTGACCATCTCGCGCGCCATGCGGGTCGCGCGTTCGAAGTCATTGCTCGCGCCAGTGGAAATGCGCTTGACGAATAAATCTTCCGCAATGCGACCGCCGAACAAAATCGACAGCTCGTTGAGCATTTGGTCTTTATACAAACTCAAGCGATCACGCTCGGGCAATTGCCACGTCACGCCCAGCGCACGTCCGCGCGGCACGATAGTGACTTTATGTACCGGATCGGTGCCGGGCAAGGCGCGTGCAACCACGGCGTGGCCGGATTCATGATACGCGGTGGCGCGGCGCTCTTCTTCGGTCATCACCATCGAGCGACGCTCGGGGCCCATGAAAATTTTGTCTTTGGCTTGCTCGAAATCATCCATATCGACCAGGCGTTTATTTTTACGCGCGGCAAACAGCGCGGCTTCGTTCACCAAGTTAGCGAGGTCAGCACCGGACATGCCCGGCGTGCCGCGCGCGATGATTTCCGCTTTCACGTCCGTCGCAATCGGTACTTTGCGCATGTGAACCATCAAGATTTGTTCGCGGCCGCGAATGTCGGGCAAGGGCACAACCACCTGACGATCGAAACGACCCGGGCGTAACAGCGCAGGGTCGAGCACGTCGGGACGGTTGGTCGCGGCGATGACGATCACGCCGACCGAACCTTCGAAGCCATCCATTTCGACCAATAATTGATTCAAGGTTTGTTCGCGTTCGTCGTTACCGCCGCCGAGGCCTGCGCCGCGTTGACGACCGACTGCGTCGATTTCATCAATGAAAATAATGCACGGCGCGCTTTTCTTCGCTTGTTCGAACATATCGCGCACACGCGCCGCGCCGACACCGACGAACATCTCGACAAAATCAGAACCGGAGATGGAAAAGAACGGCACTTTCGCTTCGCCCGCAATGGCGCGCGCGAGCAAAGTTTTACCGGTTCCCGGATTGCCCACCATCAACACGCCGCGCGGTATGCGTCCGCCGAGCTTTTGAAATTTGGTTGGGTCGCGCAGAAAATCGACAATTTCCGACACTTCTTCTTTAGCTTCATCGACACCGGCGACGTCAGCGAAGGTAATCGGATTGGTGTTTTCATCCAGCATGCGCGCACGGCTTTTGCCGAAGGAGAACGCGCCGCCTTTACCGCCGCCTTGCATCTGACGCATAAAAAATACCCACACGCCGATGAGCAACAACATTGGGAACCAGGACACGAACATCTCGAACAACATTGAGCGTTCTTCTTCCGGCTGCGCGGCGACATTGACGTTGTATTTCAACAAGTCGCTCACCAGCCACGGATCAAACGGCGCGGTGGTGGTGTAAGTGGTTTTGTCTTTGGTGGTGACTTTAAGGGTGCGCGACAGCAAGCGGCCATCCATGACCACTTTTTCAATCTGGCCGGATTTCACCTGATCCATGAATTGCGAATACTCAACCGGCGTCGAGCTTGTTGCCTGCGGATTGAATTGCTTGATCACCATCATCAGCACCAACGCGATGATCAACCAGATGCCTACATTTTTTACCATGTTATTCAAGGGGTTATCCTCAATGAAAAATATCAGTTATTACTGTTACCCCAATTGTAGCGCGAATCGGGGGTTTTACGAACCAAGGATTATTAGGGTTTTGCCAGCAAGGTTTTCTTACCTTTACCTAGCAAATACACTTCGTTGCTGCGGTCACGCGACGCATCCGGCTTGCGCGTCGCCACACCGCTGAATTCCTTCAGCATTTCCTTATAAAACTCGGCAAAACCTTCTCCCTGAAAAACTTTGACCAAGAACGACCCGCCGGGTTTCAAATGCTCGCGCGCAAATTCCAGCGCTATTTCGCACAAAGCCATACTGCGCGCCTGATCCGAGAGGGGAATACCACTTATATTGGGCGCCATATCGGACATTACAAGATCCGCTGGCTGACTCATGAGCAAAGTTTTCAGCGCGGCAAGACCCTCGTCGCTGGCGAAATCCGCCTGCAAAAACGTCACGCCGGGCAGCGGCACCATCTCCAGCAAATCAATCGCAATCACGCGGCCATTGCCCTTCATCCGCTCCGCCGACACCTGCGACCAGCCGCCCGGCGTCGCGCCGAGATCGACTATGGTCATGCCGGGCTTGATCAGCTTGTCGCGCGTGTCGATTTCCATCAACTTATACGCCGCGCGCGAGCGATAGCCCTCGCGCTTCGCACGCTGCACGAATAAATCGTTAATGTGCTCGCGGATCCAGCCTTTGCTGGTTTTGGTGGCTTTCATCAGGCAGCTGAAGTCGCGCGATGCGAGATCGGACGAATCTTCGGCGCGAGTAACGGCTCCAGCTCGCGCTTCGCCATACGCAAATCGTAACTACACTGCAAATTCACCCAGAAATCCGTCGTCATATCGAAATACAAACCGAGGCGCACCGCCGTATCCATCGTAATCGGCCGACCGTTTTTGGTAATGTCGGTA
Source organism: Betaproteobacteria bacterium (assembly GCA_043772415.1). GTDB lineage: Bacteria > Pseudomonadota > Gammaproteobacteria > Burkholderiales > JBEEJL01 > JBEEJL01. Next base: position 1,894 of record JAYVGF010000363.1, on the reverse strand, counting down.
ATACGGCTCGGCGGCACATCAATATCGCGCGCCAATTGGCTAGGCGTAATGCCCATAGGCTCGAGAAAATCCTTGAGCAGGATTTCTCCCGGTGCTATTTCAGGTAATAATTTTTTAGCCATCGTCCTACTCCATCCCACGCAAAACATTTCCATATACCTTCATTTTCGTCATTTCCGCGCAGGCGGAAATCCAGTGCTTTTCAAACAATAAGCATTTCTTCATTTCCAGACTCAAAAACATATTGTGAAAACGCTTTTGTTTTGCTGGATTCCCGCCTACGCGGGATGACGGCTTTATTAAGTGGCCTTGCATCACCTTACCGCACAAAAAGGTTTTCAAGAGCAAAACCTAGCTTGCCAGTATAATTGGAATTCCCCTACAAAGCTTTTGGACACCATCATGTTAAGCATTACCATCGAAAAACGCCGCGCCCTGCGCGCCGAAGCGCATCCTCTCAGCCCCGTCGTCATGATCGGCAACGCCGGACTGACCGACGCCGTCATCAAAGAAATCGAAAACGCGCTCAACACGCACGAACTGATAAAAATCCGCGCCTTAAGCGGCGAAAAAGAAACGCGCGAAGCCATGCTGAATGAAATCTGCGAAAAAATAAAAGCCGCGCCGGTGCAACTCATCGGCAAAATGCTGGTGATCTACCGACCCACGAATAAAAAACAAGACCCCAGCATCGGCACCGCCAAAGCCAAACCCAGCCGCCGCCCCCGCTCCGTCGCCAAACCCGGCGGCACTGCGCGACAAACTGCCGCCCGCTACGCCACCGCGCGTAACGCCATCGCACGCGGCGAAACGCCGCCAGAGTTAGTCGAGCCGAAAATAGTGACGATTAAAGAAGGAACCGTGCGGCGCTTTGCTTCAGGGACGGGGAATACGATTAAGCATGGTGGGTTGAGGGTGAGAAGGAAGCGTTCGGGAGAATAAATCATCAGATTTTGTAGCACAGGCAAGGCGCAACAGAAACCACTACCAAAAGTTGAGTTGCAATTTATGACGGCAGCTAAAAATTCCAACAGGAAATCCATATGAATAAAAAAAATGCATCTTTATCAATGTTGGGGATATTTTTATTAATTTCTGGAACCGTCGTGCAAGGTCAACAGCAATCTAACACCGATAAAAGTGTGCGTGAACAAAAAACATGCGATATAACTAAGCCTCCAAAGGAAGCAAAATTAACCAAAACACACCCAATGGACTTTTACATTTGGCCGAACCCCGTCCCGCCAAACTTTACTGGGTGTCGTCATATGTGGTTAGCTGAAGGACAAGAGGTTGGGATTTGGATTTACGAAAAAGGAAATATTGTCGCCGTATTAGATCGTGGCCCTGATGAAGACAGCAAATGGGAAGTGTGTAAATACAATAATAATCAACTGAGCGCCGGATCTAGCAGCATCTGTGAAAAAGTATTCAAGGATTGAATCAACGGAAATTCAAAAACTAAAATCAAAGGCGAAAAGCAGATCCTTTGCTATTGCTCAGGATGACATGCTGCGTTAGCCCTTCAATTTTTTCAGGCTGTCAGAATTGAAAGAAATGTTAGAGGCTACAGCATCCCCTCCCCTTCAAGGGGAGGGTTAGGGTGGGGATGGGTCATTCACCAGCACCAACAAAATCGCCTGCTTCACCGATTCCATTTCATTCAGAACTTGGTTATTCCAAAAACGTAAAACGGTAAAGCCTGCTTGTTCAAGCTGTGTGGTTCTTTTTTGATCGTAGGTTTGTTCTTCTACATGTTGGCCGCCATCAATTTCAATAATCAGCTTAGCTTCGATGCAGACAAAATCGAGGATGAAATTTTCGTGGATGTGTTGGCGGCGGAATTTGAGGTTGTTGATTTGTTTACCGCGTAGCTCGCGCCACAACGCTTTTT
>JAYVGF010000362.1:0-1931 GCA_043772415.1 Betaproteobacteria bacterium | reverse complement strand
TCGTTTTTACGCTTTCCATACCACTGCCATATTTTTTCCGCCGGTTTTGGCGTTATACATGGCCCGGTCAGCACGCTCGGTCAGTTCGTTAGCGTCGTTTGAATGGTCGGGAAAGAGGGCGATGCCGATGGACGCACGGATGACTATGCTGCCGCTTGCCAACAGAAGCGGCTGATTTAAGGCTTGGATGATTTTCTGCGCGATGGCCTCGGCTTGCGCAGCTTCGGTAAGATTCGGCAAGATCAACACAAATTCATCGCCGCCCATGCGCGCGATGGTGTCTTGCTCACGCGTGCAGTATTTCAGGCGGGTAGCGGTTTCGAGCAGCACTTTATCGCCCGCTGCGTGGCCTAAGGTGTCGTTGGTGAATTTGAATTCGTCCAGATCGAGATATAACACGGCAATTTTTTCGCTCATCTCGTGATGCCGATTTTGCTGCATGGATTTTTGCAGTCTCTCCAGCATAGCCGTGCGGTTGTAGAGTCCGGTGAGCACATCGAGGTTGAGTTTGTGCAATAACTGTTGCATGTTCTGGTTGGTCACCGCCAACTCTTCGTTTTTAGCGGAAATGGTTTGCATCGAATCGCGCACCCGGCCGGTCATGACCGAGAGGGAATTCGACAGTGCATTGACTTCATTCAAGCGGCTGGCGGGCAGCGGCGTTTCTATGGACTCATTGCCGCTGAATTTCAGCGCGGCATCCGACAAGCGTTTCAAGTCGCGCGTGAGCCAATGCAAAACAAAGATGCCGACCAGAATCGCAGTGGCGAGCGCGCCGAGGCTGATGAGAACCGTGCGCCAGGTGTTACCGATGATATTGCCCATAAAGTCGTTACGCGGCGCGGCCACGACCGTCACCCAATTGAGGCCTTGCTCCGCGTCCAAGCCCTTGGCTGAGACTTCTATGACCTTGCCATCAGTGGTGAAGCGGAAATTTTTGCGCATACCTGGGCCGGGCAATTTACCCCGTAATTGTTCGGCGGTAAGACGTATGAGCGGTTCACTGCTTTCTACTGCTTTTAACAATTTTTGCCCTTGTTCATTTTTGCTGTAGTTAGCTTGTTTGCCTGAGCTGGCGATGAGTGCGCCCGAAGTCTCCATGACGAAAGCAATACCGTTTTCGCTGATGATGTGGTCGCGTAAATAATCACTGATTTGCGACAGGGGTAAATCCGAGCCGATGACGCCTTGCAGTTCCCCCTTGGCGTCCAGCACGGGAACGGCTTTGGTCACCTCCAGAATGTTTTTCGACGAGGAAAGATAAACCGATGTCCAGGCTGGCGTCTTTTTTTCTGCTGCGAGTTTGTACCATGGTCGGTTGAGTGTGTCGTAGGTTTTGCTCATCTCCGGAATAATTTCTCCGCGCTCGCCCGCTTGGCGCGCGTTGTAAACTTGTTTTTTACCCGCCGTGTCTCGGCTTTTTAAATGCACCACGGTGCGGTCGGGGAGGCGATCGACGCCGATAAAATCGCCATTGGCGCTGCCGACATAAATAAAATTGGCGAACGGCGTCATCGCGGTGAGTTTGAACAGCAGGCTTTCCGTTGCGATAGGGTCGGAAAAACCGACGCCATACGTAGTAGCGCCGTGACTCAACGCACGCGCGAGCAAATCGGATTTATCTACCTGCGCCCTGATATTTTGCTCTGCGCTATCGACTAGATCATGCATACGCTGGTCGAGGAATTCTTCCACGGCCGAGCGGCCGGCAAAATATGACAGAGCAGCGATCAGCGTAGCCAGTATGACCATTTGCAACACAAACGGCACTACAAGAACACTGAACATCGAGCGGGATTTGTTCAGAAAAGACATTGAATTCACAGGTAAAAGCAGTAATGGGTGTGTTTTAATTCACAGAAAAAAATTATAACTATCAAGTAGTTATCATTATCCGAGGTTTGATACGAATTGCAAGCTGCAAATGTTAA
>JAYVGF010000361.1:0-2106 GCA_043772415.1 Betaproteobacteria bacterium | reverse complement strand
CAAACCGAAGCCAAGCATCGCGACATGCTGTCGAGTTTGAACGACGGATTAAATAAAAATAGCCATCGCTCGGTCAGTCTGCAAACTGAAATGGCCGATCGCCTGCACGCTTCGGTCAGCGCGCTGCAACTGGCGCAAACACAAAACCTCGCCGGTAATCGCGAGGCATTGATTACGCAATTATCGGAACTCAACAACTCGCTGTCACAAAAACAGGACGCGTTGAAATCCGATATGTTGTCGGTCACACTACAAAAGCTGGCGGAACAGGGCAGAGCCGACCAAGAGCTGATTCAAACCACCATGCGTAATATCAGCGCGCAACTCGGCATCACCATTGAAGCCCTGAACAAAACCGTGGATGAAAGATTGCAAGGCATCAGCGGTAAAGTCAGCGAACGTCTCGATGAAGGCTTCAAAAAAACTAACGAAACGTTTACCAGCGTCATGTCGCGTCTCGCGGTAATAGACGAAGCGCAAAAGAAAATCGACGGCCTTACCACTAATGTCGTTAGCTTGCAGCAATTGCTAGGTGACAAACGCTCGCGCGGCGCATTCGGAGAAGTGCAACTCGAAGCCTTGGTGCGTAACGTCATGCCGGAGCAGACCTACGAATTTCAGGCGACGCTGAAGAACGGTTATCGCGTCGATTGTTTATTGAAACTACCTGAGCCGACCGGCTTGGTATCGGTCGATTCAAAATTTCCGCTGGAAAATTTCCATAAAATGTATGCCGACAATACCAGCGAAGCGGAAAAAATAGCTGCGCAACGCCAATTCAAGCTGGATGTAAAAAAACACGTTGACGATATTTCTTCCAAATATATTATCGATAACGTTACGTCTGATGGCGCGGTGATGTTCCTGCCCGCCGAAGCGGTATTCGCCGAAATCCACGGTCATCACGCCGACATTGTCGATTACGCCAACAACAAACGTGTGTGGATAGTCTCGCCAACAACACTAATGGCGGTGCTCAACACTGCGCGCGCAGTAATGAAAGATGTCGAAACGCGTAAACAAGTCCATATCATTAAAGATGAGCTAGGCAAACTCGGAAAAGATTTCGGCCGCTTTGAAGAGCGCATGAGCAACTTGTCCAAGCACATCAATCAAGCCAGCAAGGACGTGGAAGAAGTCCACATCAGCAGTAAAAAAATTACTGATCGTTTTGCCAGGATTGAGCGCGTGGAATTGGAGAATACGGCGGTGCCAAAACTGGAGATCGTCAAAAAAGACGAAAATAGTAACTAACTAGTTACTAGAGGCAATTTTGTAGATGGTGTTCACTGGTTTGGCCATCACGCGTCTTAGCATGGGTTCAAACGTCGTTAACGGCATCGTTTCGGCTTTGGCGTCGAAGGCAGGCGCATCATACAGTTCGCAAAATTTCGCAGTGCATTCAAAGTTGGGATGATTGCGGAATTGTTCGCGCATATCGCGCTCCATGCCGAGATGATGGAAAAAATAGTACCCCTGGAAGATACCGTGATGTTGCACCATCCATAAATTTTGTTCAGTCACAAAAGGTTTCAAAATCGCGGCGGCGATGTCTGGATGATTGTAAGCGCCGAGTGTGTCGCCGATGTCGTGCAATAAAGCGCAGACAACATATTCCTCATTCTCGCCTGCTTTATGCGCACGCGTCGCGGTTTGTAGCGAGTGTTGTAAACGGTCAATCGGAAATCCGCCGAAGTCGCCTGCGAGTAATTTCAAATGTGCCATGACGCGGTCTGGCAGGGCTTGCGCAAAGGGCGCGAAATCTTTGGCGATAATTTTCCAATCGTCGGCGGTTCCGTTGATCAAGTTGGAAAAGCTGGCGTGTTCGGTCATGGTGGTTCCTGAGGGTTGTGTGTATGAGGTAAAATATCATGATTTATTTCGCTCATGGGCTTTTGTTTTGCGGGACTCGGAACGTAGGCTCGGTATCGATGATAAAAAGTGAGAGTCCCTTCCCCTTGAAAGGGAGGGGACGAATTAAATGAAAGTGTCGGTAGTATTTTTAACCGGCGCGCTCAAAAACCAAGTGCAACATTTTTAGGAGAGAATGTTGCATGGGAAAAATCTACCAGCAGTTGAGTATTGAAGAGCGAACGATGATCCAAA
>JAYVGF010000360.1:0-6224 GCA_043772415.1 Betaproteobacteria bacterium | reverse complement strand
GCAGCTGGCCGCGCTCATCGGTTACCACATTATTTTTCATTCTCCCTGTCATTCGTTTTTCGCTTTGGTATTGTTGCTGGTTCAAAGTCGCTGCGCGATGAAACAACATTGCTTTTTGTACAAACAACTTACAAACATTCTTGCATAAAGCGAATTTCAAGGTAACGAGCATTTATTTCTAACTTACGTTTATCCCCTAATACATAATACCTTGAAAAACAACTGGAATTATTCCTGATTGACTTTAAGTGAGCAATACAGCAAATGCCCTATAGGCCTATAGGCCTGTAGGCCTGTAGGCCTGTAGGCGGGAGCCTACATATATAAATCCCTATGTACAAATAACTATTTGATTTTAAGGAGTTTTTTTAATCGAGATAATTTTTTAAGCGTGAAAATATCCCCCAAACATTCACACTGGAAACAAACCCTACTGCGGGCAAATTTTCCATGCCGAATTAACGGATTTCACGGGTTAATTCTATTCGCGCAAGTGAAAACAATGCAATGAAATCTGCGTAAAAAATAATTATCGCGTCTTCATTTTCCCGCATCAATTTCAGCAAACACATCGCGTGCTACATGAAATGCTGAATTAGCTGCCGGTACGCCGCAGTAAATTGCCGCTTGCATCATCACTTCTTTTATTTCTTCGCGAGTTACGCCGTTGTTGAGCGCACCGCGCAGGTGCAGACGCAATTCGTCGGTTTGTTTTAACGCGATGAGTATGGCGAGGGTAATCAGGCTGCGGTTATGCAGCGGCAAGCCGGGGCGGGTCCAGATTTCTCCCCATGCGTGGCGCGTGATCATTTCCTGAAATTCTTCGTTGAATGGGGTGACGTTTTTCATCGTGCGATCTACGTAGGCGTCGCCTAATACTTTACGGCGCATTTTCATGCCGTTTTCGTTGCGTTGTTTTTCGTCCATTGGGTATCCTTTTTTGAATAATGTCGCGCATGCGCGGCTATATTTTGGCGGGTGTGACCCGCCCTACGGCTTGCGTCCAGCAAGCACGCGGTTAATGAATTGGTCGGCGACGCCGAGATAATTGTTCGCGTCGCATAGCTTTTCCAGCTCGGCTTGAGCCAAATGCTCGCTGATTTGACTGTCGCTGGCGAGCACATTGCGCAGATGTTGCTTTTTCGCAAGCGCGCACTTCGAAGCTTGTTCTATCAACTGATGCGCCAGCTCGCGGCCGATGTGCGTTGCCAGCGCCATCGATACCGCTTCGGCAAATATCAAACCTTGCGTGAGATCGAGATTGGCGCGCATACGTGCGGTGTCGATTTCCAAGCCTTGCAACATCTGGTTCGTGTGTTCCAGCGCGCCTGCCGCCAGTTGGCAAATCTGCGGCAAGGTTTCCCATTCCGCATGCCAGCCGCCCAAGCCGCGCTCATGTTCCTGCGTCATCGAAGTGTGCATGGTCGAGACCATGCCGGGCATGCGCGTGGCGGCCGAGAGCACGACGGCGCAACTTACCGGATTACGTTTATGTGGCATGGTCGATGAACCGCCGCGACCGTCGGCTGTTGCTTCGTAGGCTTCGCCAATTTCGGTTTGCATCATCAACGAAAGATCTTTGGCGATTTTGCCTAGCGTGCCGGTGAGCATGCCTAATATAGAAGCTACTTCGACCAGATTGTCGCGCTGGCTGTGCCACGGCGTATCGGGCAAGGCGAGCTTGAGTTGCTTCGCTAATGCACTGGCGACATCGAGGCCGCGATCGCCGAGCGAAGCGAGCGTACCGGATGCACCGCCGAATTGAACCACCAACACGCGCGCACGACATTGCACAATGCGCGCGCGGTGGCGTTCGATAGCGGATAACCAATTCGCCGCTTTGAGGCCGAAGGTAATCGGTGTGGCGTGCTGCAGCCAGGTGCGGCCGGCCATGACGCTGTGACGATGCTGGTCGGCATGGTCCGCGCAAGTTTTGGATACGCGCGCCAGCTCTGCGTCGAAAAAATCCAGCGCGTTTCGCAGTTGCAAAACCAAACCAGTATCGATTACATCTTGGCTGGTTGCGCCCCAATGCACTGATCGTGCGGCAGTTTCATTTTCGCGCGCGACTAGCGCGGTGAGCGCTTTGACTAAAGGTATCGCCACATTACCAGCGTTAGCTGCCTCGTTGGATATTGCAACTACATCAAATAATTCCGCGCGGCATTTTGCGCTGATGACCATAGCGTGTTCAGCGGGTATCACGCCGATGCGAGCTTCTGCGTGAGCAAGTGCCGCTTCAAAATCGAGCATGCCTTGCAGCGTGCTTCGATAAGAGAAAATATCACTCATCGCTTGCGCGTTGAAAAGCGTATCGTATAAATGGTTAGAAGTTGTCACTGGCGACTTTATATAAGTTATTGATTATAATAAATATTTTAACAATCAAAAAATACCGTTTCATGTTTGCCTTGCACCACAATATTCCATTCAAGCTTGGCTGCCTCACCCACTATTTTGTTTGCCATTAAGGTCGCGCGTCGTTCAGGCGGAATTAATTCTAATATCGTATCTGCATGATTGCTGGCTTCATCAGGAAAATAAATGCGCGTCACCAGGCGTTTCAATAATCCACGCATAAATATCGACACCGCAATATGCGGCGCTTGTAACTCGCCATCTGCTCCCGCGACGCGGCCCGGTTTGATGGTAACAAAACTGTACGCCCCGTGTTCGTCGGTCGCAATGCGGCCAAAGCCTTTGAAGGCGGCGTGCTCTGCGCTCACATAGTGGCCTTGCGCATCGGCCTGCCAGATTTCTATCACCGCGTCGTTTATCGGTTTGCCGTCGCCGTCCATAATCATGCCTGAAATAATCACACGTTCTCCGCTCACGCCCGTAGCTGTGAGGTCGTTTACGTAAAACCGATCAAAACCAATATGAAAAAATGGCCCGACAGTTTGCGATGGGGAGTTTATTAAACTCATAGATGCATCGGCGTGGCATGACGGCCGCGTAAAATAATATCAAAGCGAAAACCCAGTGAATAATTCGGCTGCGTGGTGTCCCAATCAAAAGCCGCAACTAAAAGCTGGCGTGCTTTTTCGTTGGCTGTGCTGTTGAAAATAGGATCGAACGGCAGCAACGGATCGCCGGGGAAATACATTTGGGTCACCAAGCGCGTCGCGAACGCTTGACCAAATAAGGAAAAATGAATATGCGCCGGTCGCCAGGCGTTATGATGATTGCCCCACGGATACGCGCCTGGTTTGATAGTGATAAATTGATAGCGGCCTTCGGCGTCTGTCATCGCGCGGCCGCAGCCGGTGAAATGCGGATCAAGGGGCGCAGTGGCCTTATCGTTTTTGTGGCGATAGCGTCCGGCGGAATTGGCTTGCCACATTTCGATCAGCGTATGCGGCACTGGCTTGGCGTTTTCATCCAACACTCGACCGCTCACCGTAATGCGTTCGCCTATCGGCGGCTGGTCGTGTTGAACCAATAAATTATGATCGTTAGCGTCAACCGCATCGTGGCCGAATACCGGCCCGGTCACTTCCGTCAAAGTGTGCGGCAGCATAATTAACGGCTGCGACGGCGCGCGTTTTTGCGTCGAAGCATAAGGCGGATAGAGATAGTCCGGCTGTGTGCCGACGGCAGGTCGTTGGTATAGTTCGATTAAGGCCATGTTTAGTTTAAAGCTGAGCCAACATAATTTTCTGCCAGGCTAGTCGCCGCTGCGCGTGAACTGGTCACATATTCTAACTGTGAAATTTGCAAGCGTTGTTGAAACCTATCGTCGCCGGGAAAACGATGCAACATGGATGTCATCCACCAGGAAAAATGTTCCGCGCGCCAAATGCGTTTCAATGCTGTTTCAGTATAACTGTCGAGCAATGCAGTTTGTTTGGTTTTGAAATAACTGGTGAACGCTTGCGCCAATAATTTCACGTCGGCAACCGCGAGGTTCATGCCCTTGGCGCCGGTTGGCGGCACGATATGCGCCGCGTCGCCGGCTAAGAATAATTTTCCATAACGCATGGTTTCGCACACAAAACTGCGCATCGGCGTAATGCTTTTTTCGATCAGCGGTCCTTCGTTCAGTTTCCAGCCGGCATTGGATTCAACATTGCATTCGAGGCGCGTGTGTAGCTCTTGCCAAATTTTTTCGTCCGGCCAGTTTTCGATTTTCTCGTCGGGCGGCACTTGCAAATACAAACGCGTCACCGTCGGCGAGCGCATGCTGAACAAGGCGAAACCATTTTCGTGATAGGCGTAAATCAATTCTTCGGCTGACGGCGCGGCCTTGGCGAGGATGCCGAGCCATGCAAACGGATACACACGCTCGAAATTTTTTTGTAAATGGGCAGGAATAGTCGGCCTCGACACGCCATGAAAACCATCGCAACCGGCGATAAAATCGCAATCAATAGTGATCTGTTCGCCATTTAGTACGCAGCTAATTGACGGCGCATCGGCAGTCACATCATGCAGCTTCACGTCTTGTGCTTCGAACAAAATTTTCCCGTCCGCTGCCAGCCGCGCTTGGATTAAATCCTTCACCACTTCCTGCTGGCCATACACGCGGATCGCGTGGCCGGTGAGTTCGGTCATATTGATGCGATGGCTGCATCCGTTAAAGCGCAAATCAAATCCATGATGCAACAAACCCTCGCGCTGCATACGTTCGCCGACGCCCGCTTCGATGAGCAAATCCATCGTGCCCTGCTCCAGCACACCGGCGCGCACGCGCTGCTCGACATAAGCGCGGCTACGATTTTCAATAATGATCGAAGCGATACCTTGCCGATGCAGTAAATGCGATAACAATAATCCTGCAGGGCCTGCGCCGACGATGGCAACTTGTGTACGAATTGGCATAATAGGGGTTATAAAATACTTATATAAATCAAATGGTTATAATTATTTATTGTAAATGTCTGGATCAGTCAAAACAGGCTCAGCAATTGTTGCACAAACGCCCGCAAGATGACGAATCAGCGCGCAAGAAACACAAAAGCCATCCCGAAATCAGGATGGCTTTGCGTTGATACTGGTGCGCCCGGAGCGATTCGAACGCCCGACCCCTTGGTTCGTAGAGGGGTCGCCTTTAAAATGAATCATTGATAAACAGTCACTTACGATACCTGCGATTTTCATATTTAGCGTCATTTAGCTTTGTTAGTATTCTTTTTAGTGATGCTCTGTTACGTTTTTACTACGCTATCGAGCCAGTAAATTAGATTCGTTGCTCGCGAAATTTCTGAAGAAATTCCAGCATCGGTCCGACTTCGGATTCCAGCGCAGCTGACAACATCGCCATCAGTTTGGATTTAAAGAGCCCCGATAATTTCATGGTCGCTTCCGCATTCGTATGCGTTAAGCACTTCAATAAAAGTGATTTACTCGAAGCTGAAATACGCCGGGTAACAACGTATCTTAAGGATATAAATTAGAACGTCAGGACCACAGCGGTTTGAGGATATCCTCAATTTCCTTGTGGCCTTCGACTAATTTCCGCAAATCTTCCACCCAGTAGGGATAGCTTTTTTCTCTCGCCTCACTGAATGCCTCATAGGTTTTTACATCCCGAATATCGATGCCGGCTCGCGCAAATCGGCTCCTATACTCTTTGATTCCGCTTGCGGTAAAGCGAATATTGTTGGTGCCAGCCTCTCGGATGAAGCACTGATCAAATTCAAGATCAGCCTGATCCAGTAACGCTTTGTTGCTGATGCGTACTTCACCGTTTGGTCCAATGACGGGCGCGTCGTCCTCACGCACGCGCTGAAACTCAGAGCGCTCATCCGCGTCATTCTGTTTAGTAGCTGACTGCTCTTCCGAGCCATTATTTATCGTGGGAGTCATATTGGCATTTTATCACTTTCTTTCAAAAGTCCGAGGGGAAGTGTGGCCTACGTCCTCTATATTTGTGCGAGTGCAGCATCATCCACACGCCGTTGCGTACTCCGGCTTTTTGAACATCCGAATCGGCCCGAAAAGACTTCATTTCTCCCATTGCCTATTTTAAGGGTGTCGCAATTGATTACAAATCAACGTCCGCAATTGAGATTTTGCTGTTCTAGAAAAACCGGCCATCATGCACATTTCCCAGTTATGAACAGTCGGTCCTTTGCAGGCGTGTCAACACACTCATGCACCAGCGCAATTAAGTCCTCTTGACTGAATATACCTGTTCAGGTATATTTTAAGTATGACCCACCAAGAAAAACCGCTCGAATGGGTAGGCAGCAGCCACAAAGATTTGATGGCCCTGCCTGCGG
>JAYVGF010000359.1:0-3553 GCA_043772415.1 Betaproteobacteria bacterium | reverse complement strand
CTTTATGCTCGTCGAAATAGACTGGTTGCACGGGATAGCTGTGCGATCCCGCATAACTGGCTTGGACAAAATATACCGGCGTGCCGCAGGCATTGTACTTATGGCAATGCTTGCGCCATTTTTTTGCGTGGCCTGGCGGCACATGCATATACACTGGTTGCACGGCAACTGGTGCCTGCGCGATGATAACCGGCTGCGCGTAAAGGAGCGGTGGAATGACGCCGTTGCTGACATCGACGCGGCCGAACACGCCCGGAACGAGCACGCCGCCGATGGTGGCGCTGACGGAAGTTTGCGCATGCGCCGCGCAGGATAAGCCCAGCAGGCAAGCAATAAGTAGTTTATAACCTTTCATGGAATTTCCCTTTTATTGCGTTGAGCAAATTTTGGTTTCAACGTATTTTATACCTATAGAATAGCGGCATGACAAGGAGGACGCATGAAAAAACCCGCCAACCAATTGACCGCCACAGAGGCAGTAACGCTTATCAGCGAAGGAAAGTTGACCGCCGAGAAGTTGGTGCGCGCCTGCATCGAACGTATTGACGCGCGTGAAAAAGATGTCGGTGCTTGGACGTATTTCAACGAAGCGCAGGCGATAGAACAAGCGCGCGCGCGCGACCAGAATCCGTCGCGCCGATTGTTGCACGGCATCCCCGTTGGCGTGAAGGATATTATCGACACCGTTGATATGCCGACCGAATACGGCACGCCGATTTACGTAGGCAATCAGCCGCGCTGGGATGCGGCGTGTGTCAATGCTGTGCGTCATGCGGGCGGCATTATTCTTGGCAAAACAGTCACGACCGAGCTAGCCTATTTTGGCCCGGGCAAAACGCGCAATCCACTCAAGCTCAATCACACGCCCGGCGGGTCATCGAGCGGATCGGCTGCTGCAGTCGCGGATTGCATGGTGCCGCTCGCATTCGGCACGCAGACCGGCGGATCAATATTACGGCCCGCAGCGTTTTGCGGCGTTGTCGGCTTCAAGCCGACATTCAATCTTATTAATCGCGCTGGTGTGAAACCGGAAGCAGAAACCCTTGATACCATCGGCATGATGGCGCGCTGTGTGGACGACGTTGCGTTGTTTACCGCGGCAGTGACCGATCGATTTTATTTGCGCAATGTGCGGCCGGTCGATGGCGCCTTGCGTATCGGCCTTTGCCATACTTATGAATGGCGCCATGCGCTGCCGGAAACCGGCGCAGCGCTCGAACACGTCGCGTATCATTTGGCGCAACGCGGCGCGCAGGTGAAAGAAATAAAATTACCCGCAGAATTTGCCGAATTACTCGAAGCGCAAAAAATTGTACAGGCTTTCGAAGCCGCGCGCGCTTACGGATACGAGTGGCGCGAGCATCGCGCGCGTTTGTCGCCGAAGCTGAAAGAATTATTGCGCGACGGTTATGCTGCCACGCCCGCGACTTACGATAAAGCCCAGGCCACCGGCGCAAAATGCCGCGCCTTGATGCGGCAAATTTTCCGCGACTACGATGTGTTGCTTACGCCGAGCACGCAGGGCGAAGCGCCACAAGGTTTGGAATCCACCGGCAGTCCGGTGTTCAACAGCAATTGGACTTTCCTGCACACGCCCGCGATAACGCTGCCGGTGGGCGCTGGGCCGGGCAATTTGCCGCTCGGGGTGCAACTGGTCGGGCGCATGCATGACGATGCGCGGCTGTTGTCTGCGGCAAAATGGGTAGAGCAGCAGTTGCGCGGTTAATCGGTTTTCTTGACAGTAAACCAGCAGGGCTTTACCCTGCATCCAGAATAAAAAAGCGCGATGCGTTTTCTACCGCTACGCAACATTTCCATTTTCCGAGGAGAAATAAATGAATCAGTTTGTACCCCGCGCACTACGTGCGCTGTTGTTTATCGCATTGGCAGCCAGCAGCAGCGTTTTCGCCCAAGCTTGGCCGAGTAAAACTATCACGCTGGTTGTACCGTTTCCAGCTGGCGGCACGACCGATTTGATCTCACGTCCACTGGCGCAAAAATTAGCCGAAGTGTTGAAACAGCCAGTCGTAGTGGAAAATCGCGGCGGCGCGGGCGGCACATTGGGCGCAGGCGTAGCCGCGCGTACCGCACCGGATGGTTATACTTTTCTGATCGGCGCAGTGCATCACACCATTGCCACCACGCTGTATAAAAACCTGCCGTACAACTTTGAAAAAGATTTCGCGCCGGTAACCGTGATGGCCTATGTGCCGAATATCGTGGTCGCGCATTCATCGGTCGCGGCAAAAAATATGCAGGAACTCACCGCGTTGGCCAAAGCCAAGCCGGGCAGCATTACCTATGGTTCCGCAGGTAACGGCACCTCGCATCACATGGCGGCCGAGTTGTTCAAGTCGATGGCGAAAGTCGATATGCAGCATGTGCCATACAAAGGTGGCGGCCCGATGATGAACGACCTCATCGGTGGGCAAATCAATGTCGCATTCGAAACCGCCGCATCCGCCACACCGCAAATTAAGGGCGGCAAGGTTAAAGCCTTGGCGATAACCACGGCCAAGCGCTCGCCCAGCATGCCTGATTTGCCCACCGTCGCCGAGAGCGGCTTGCCCGGCTATGACGTGGTCACTTGGTACGGCATGCTCGCACCGGCAGGCACGCCGAAGGATGTCGTTGCACGCATGAATGATGAAGTGCGCAAGATCCTGCACACGGCGGAATTCAAGCAACGCCTTGCCGATATTTCTTCCGAACCGGGCGACACCACGCCGGAACAGTTTGCCGAGCTGATCAAAAGCGACACGGTGAAGTGGGCCAAGGTCGTCAAAGAATCCGGCGCAACCATCGACTGAAAGTAAGCAGTGCATGAATAATATTTACGCAATATTCGCCGAACGTTTTTTACGCAAGCCAACTCAAACTTGCATCGAAACCGAAAGCGGCAAACAATATTCTTACGCAGACGTCGAACAGCAAACCGCGCGCATGGCGCGGTTTTTTGTTTCCCTCGGCGCGAATAAGGGCGACAGGCTCGCGGCGCAAGTGGAAAAATCACCCGAAGCCTTGTTTGTTTATCTCGCAGCCGTGCGCGCAGGCTTGGTGTATTTACCGCTGAATACCGCATATCAACGCGGCGAGATGGAATATTTTCTCGGCGATGCGCAGCCTGCGATAGTGGTTTGTCGCGCGCAAGCGCGGGAAATGATTGCAACTTTGGCACAAGCATCGGGTTGCTGCCATGTGTACACGCTGGATGAAAGCGGCAGCGGCAGTTTGATCGAAGCGATACGCGACGTCCCGGCAGAATTTGCAACCGTGCCAGTTGATGAGAACGACCTCGCCGCGATTCTATATACGTCAGGCACGACGGGCCGCTCCAAAGGCGCGATGCTGTCGCACAAAAATCTTGTCTCCAATGTTCGCGTGCTGCACAGCTATTGGGGCCTCAAACCGGACGACGTGTTGTTACATACACTGCCGATTTTTCATATTCACGGTCTATTTGTTGCCGCTAATTTGAATTTGTATAACGGCAGTAAAATGTTTTTCCTGAAGAAATTCGATTCATTTCAAGTCATTGATTATATTGAATATT
>JAYVGF010000358.1:0-8539 GCA_043772415.1 Betaproteobacteria bacterium | reverse complement strand
CGAAGGCGGGAAACCAGCCTAAACAAAAAGCTGCGTAGCCACATCCGCCAAACTAAAAGTATTTCACCCCGCCGTCATTCCCGCTCCCTCCGTCATTCCCGCTCTCCCCGTCATTCCCGTTCTCTCCGTCATTCCCGTTCTCTCCGTCATTCCCGCGAAGGCGGGAATCCAGCGAAAAAAAATACGCCTTTCAACCATTAACAAATCTCCCCAAACAAATCTCGCCACTGTGGGTTCTTGGCCTCAATCAAATTCAACTTCCATTCACGGTTCCATTTTTTGATTTGCTTTTCACGAGTAATCGCTGCAAGCATCGTTTCAGCAACTTCAAAATAGACTAGACGATGCACGCCATACTTTTGCGTAAAACCCGGAACCAGGTCTTGTTGATGTTCCCAGATACGTTTGACCAAGTTACTGGTCACGCCTATGTACAACGTACCGTTACGGTCGCTGGCGAGAATATAGACACAAGGAAGTTTCGTAGTCACGCCCGCACATTACTGGATTCCCGCCTGCGCGGGAATGACGGGTGTAAAAAAATGGCCTTTATGTCGAAAAATTTGACCAAGTTACTGATCACGCCGACGTACAACGTACCGTTGCGGTCGCTGGCGGGGATCCAGCCCCTCGTCATTCCCGCGAAGGCGGGAATCCAGCACAAAAAAAACCGCTTTACACATCATATGCCGTTGTAGGAAAAACCCCGACTGACAAAAATCGTCAGTTTCTGACAATTGCATGTCGGCTATCCGAATGATTCCAATGAGAAAATGTGTGGCTGTTCACAAGGGTAGAGAGCTTTTGGAATGATGCAAAAAAACTTGCACTGCCTGCCAAATATTTCTGGCAAAAAGACCGTTAGAGATATAATTATAAATATTTGATTATATTGAATATTTTAATATATGCGCTTAAGGCTTTGTTTGATTTCCAATGTTTCACCGAAAGACACGAATCCCCCAAGCCCAGATTCAACGAAGCTGGCACACCGGTTGCTCTTATCTAGCCAGACACAGACATACTGTGTTGATTGAAGCAAGTTAATCAACCCACACTTAGGAGCATCAAATGAAGAAACTGCAAAAAGGTTTTACCCTGATCGAGCTGATGATCGTTGTTGCGATTATCGGTATCTTGGCCGCGATTGCAATTCCCCAGTTCACCGAATATCAGAAAAAAGGCCAGGACAAAGCTTCTCAATCTGATGCCAAGAACCTGCTGACCGCTATCAGCGCCAACAACCAGTAATCATCGAATTTAATTTAGGAGACATTTCATGAAAAAATCTACTTCCCTTATTTTGGCATCAATAGCTATGGCATTTTCGTTTCAGGTTAATGCTGCAGGCGTTATCGATAAGAGCGAAACAACTCCTGCCGCTACAGCTGTGGCAAACGCCGATTGCGCATTCGTCAGCCAAAATAGTACCTTTAAATTTACTGCATCTAAAAACGTTGGCTTGACATATGCTTGCAATAAAACCAACGCTGCTATACAAGCTGGTAACACCAAAGGTAAATATGCTTACGGCGGTAATACTTCAGGTGGTTCTGTTACCCAGTGCGGCACTACTCTTGTTACTAAAGACAAGGGCTACAATGCTGCGCTTGCTGATGTGGTTGATACTTCCACCACATTCCCTGACGGTTGCGGTGGTACTGTCAGCACCGGTAGCTAAGAGTTAATTTTTCAACAAAACGCCCTGGCAAATGCCGGGGCGTTTTTAATGAGCTCGATAAATTTGAGGCACAGCAGACAAATAGGATTTACGCTAATTGAGTTGATGATGGTCGTGGCCATTATCGGTATTCTGGCTGCTATCGCTATACCTCAATTCAGAGATCTGCTCTTGAAAGCCGAGGACAAAGCTGCGGCGACTGACGCTAAGAATTTTCTTACTGTTACGGTGGCAAACCATCAATAGCCTTAGAAAGTAATTTATTTATTTTATAGTTTCATCTAGGGCCTTAATGTAAAGCAATACAATAACCAGCAAATAAAAGACACCGGCTCATTGCCGGCTTTTTGTTTTATGCTGCCAGAGTTGAATATTAACAAGGATGGATTTTCATGCGTGAACATATGATCGTAGCCTGGCGATCAGGCCTGAGAAGCCGAAGTTTCCATGCGATATTTATCTTGGGCATGCTCGTTATGGGAGGCGCCTATCTTGCCGCTCAATTTTCAGGCCGCCAGCCTGCGACTGTCGCACTGGATGTCGGTATTTCCGGTGTACGTTTCATCATTTTATTGCTGACTGTTTTCTGGTGTCAGGAATTGATCGCGCGCGAAGTGGAGCGCCGCACGGTATTTTTCGCTTTGGCCTACCCGACACCCAGAGCACACTACATTATTGGCCGCTATCTCGGCGTGTTGGCTTTAGCCGCTTGCGCGATTATCGTTTTGGGCATTCTGCTCAGCGTAACAGCCTATTTCGCCACCAAACTTTACGGTCAGTCCTCTCCAGTTAATCTGGATTTCGGTTTGTGGTTGACCTTGTTTTATATCTGGCTGGATGCGGCAGTAGTGGCGGCTTTTGCCGTTTTCGTCGCCACATTTGCTACGACGCCTTTGTTACCTTTAGCCTTGGGCTTTGCGTTTGCGGTGGCCGCACGCAGCTTGGGACCGGCGCTAGAGTTTTTACGTAACAAAGAAGATGGTGATGAAGAGTTATCTGCAAGTCTGGGCCCTGTAGTCGAGAATATACGCTGGCTGTTACCCGATTTGAGCCGCCTGGATATCCGCGTTGCAGCCCTTTACGGCAAGATGCCAACTACTGCCGAATTATTTTTCGGTTCAAGCATGGCTATTGCCTATAGCGTAATGTTGCTGGTGCTGGCGATTTGGATTTTTCGCAAACGGCAGTTTGCCTAAGATTGATGGTTGAATGAAAATCAACTATGAAACTGACGCACAATAATCCTTTGTTTTATATCCTGGCATGGTTGCTTGCGTTTATAGCTTACGCGGCGGCGATGAGCGCAATCGACCGATTGCCCCGAGTAAACCCTAAAGATACGATCAACGTAGCCATTCCGCCCCTAGTGCAAACGTTGTTGGCGGGCGGCGATCGTTATCTGGCGGGGAATATTGCCGTGTTTCGCGCCTTGGTTGTCAGCACCGCGAATCTTGATAAAAAAAGCTATGCTGTACTGGCTAAAATCCAGACAGATGCGGCGCGCATGAATCCGGCGCATGAAGATAATTATTATATTTCGCAAGCGATTTTGCCTTGGGCGGGCGAAGTCAAAGCGGATTTGTTTATTCAGAAAGCGGCGACAGATTCGCGCGCTTGGGATTTTTACCCGGCATTTTTTTTAGGCTTTGACCGTTACTATTTTTTGAAAGACCCAGTGGCTGGCGCGAAAGCGATTGAAGCGGCGGCGGATCGTTCGCCGGATAATCGTCAGGCATTTATCAATATGGCGGTGAAATGGTATGAACTGGGCGACGATCCAAGAGTCGCTATCGGCTTGATCAGCGCCATGTCCAAAGGTACGCGCGACAAGGAAATGAAGCTACATCTCGAAAACCGCGTAAAAAGATTGAGCGGCCTTGCCGAGTTGCGCGACGCGGCAAAACTTTACAACGAGAAAACGGGTAAGTCGCTTGTTAGCTTGCAGGAGTTGGTGAGCTTGGGTTTGCTGGCGAAATTACCCGCTGATCCGCAGGGTTCAGGCTATACGCTTGATGCCAAGGGCATCCCGATTTTTGCCAAACCTGCGCCAGAGAAGTAAGCTCTGGCAATTTCAACAGTTGACGAAAATAACAGTGAGGGTTTAAGTGAGCGATATCATCACTCTGCAGAATATTCGCAAAAGTTATAAGGATAAAAAAACCGGTCGTTTTGACGCGCTAAGTGACGTGACGCTTTCGGTTCATGCGGGTGAGGCGTTCGGTTTTATCGGCCCGAATGGCGCGGGCAAGAGCACGACCATGAAAATCCTCACTAATATTGTCGAACCCGATGGAGGCGAGGCGCGGATATCCGGCATCCCGGTGAATGATTTTCATGCGCGCAAAGGCATGAGTTACGTGCCAGAAAATCCTTATCTTTACGATTACCTCACGCCGATGGAAATTCTGTTGATGGGCGCGCGCATGCATGGTTTGCAGGAACCAAACCTCGAAAGCCATTGCATGAAAACCCTGGAGTGTTTCGGCATTGCGCATGTTGCTAAAAAAACTATCCGTCAGTTTTCTAAAGGCATGACGCAACGTACCGCTCTGGCGCATGCGCTTGTGTGCCGGCCCAAATTATTAATACTCGATGAGCCGCTGTCTGGCCTAGACCCGATCGGGCGTAAAGAAGTGGTAGATATACTCACAGAATACCGAGATCAGGGCGGCACTATTTTTTTTGCTTCGCACGTCTTGAACGATGTGGAGCGTTTGGGTGACCGTTTTGGCATTATTCATAAAGGTTTGCTCAGGGCCGTGAATACGGCGGCTGAGCTTGAAGGTAAATCATCTGAAGACTTGAGGGCAGTTATCAGCAGAGGGGAGAAAGCGCTTGACGGCATGGTGCGCGAAGGCTCGAATTTGTGGCGATCGCAAGTGAAAGAGTCTGAGCTGGCGGACTGGATAAAGCAGTTAAATAATATCCAGCATCAAATTGTTGAGGTGAAATCCGGCGGACCAACATTAGAGCAGGCTTTTCTTGCATTCATTGCTGCCGCCGAAAAATCGTCGCCGTCAGCCAAATTATTGGACGGCTGATGGGCATGCTCCCTGCGCCGATTATTCTGGTATGCCTGTTTCTTGTTTTTGCCCCGGTCCGATCAGCCGTTCAGCTTAGTAATCAATATGACAACAACCGCTGGTTTCAGCTGTTGATTTTGGTGGCCGTGGCGCTATTTTATTTTGTTGATATGGTCACGCGCCGTGATCAGCCTTTTTTAGTTACGCAAAAAAAACCTCTCCCCAAGTTCACTATTATTATTCTGGTCGCTTTCTCTGTAGTCAGCGCAGCGACTTCCTCCTACCCATTATGGGCTTTCACTGAGCTATCCTTATATTTGTTGTTAGCTGTGTTGTGTATCAGTGTGTATGCAGCATCGCGCGAGCAGGGGACTAAAGTTGATAATGCGCTGATTATGACTTTTGTGTTTTCCGCTTTTTTATTCATATGCAAGTTTTACCTCGATCAACTGGAAGCAGCGGAAGACGCTAATCCTTTTTCCTGGATTGCGCCTTTCGGTATTTTTGGCAATGTGCGTTTCTTCAGTCAGTATCAAGCCTATACGCTGCCTTTAATGGCGTTACCTTTGCTGGCGACGAATTGGCATAAAGCCTGGCGCATCAGCGCGACAGTAATCGGCGCAATCTGGTGGGCCTTGCAGTTTGCTGTGGCGACCCGCGCGGTGTGGGTTGCTGTCCTGATTACTTTTTTATTGTTAGTTATTTTTTTGCGCCGCGAGTCAAAACAATTTTTACTTGTACAGGCCACGCTGATTTTCGGAGGTGGCCTACTGTATTTCGTTTTTGATCAATATATTTTTACCAATATGCCGGGCTTGGGATCGGTTGCAGGTAGAGGGCTGGATAGCTCGCTGCGCCTGCCCTTATGGAGTGCCGCTATTGATATGGCGGTTCAATCGCCGTTACTCGGAGCAGGGCCGTACCATTTTGCACTTATAGACCGGGATATTCCTGCACACCCGCATAACGCCTGGCTGCAAATCCTGGGTGAGTATGGCGTGGTAGCTGCGCTAATAGTGGCGTATCTGGTATTCAAATTAATCAAGGCTGGAATTGATTACTGTAAAAATGCGACTTCATTGTTTAATCGCGAAATGAATATAGCCTTGCTCGCAGCATTGGTGATGGGATTAACCGCCTCTTTGCTCGAAGGAAATACGCTTATGCCGCATAGCCAGGTTGCGTTGATGGTGGTAACAGGATGGCTGATGGGACGTAATGCAACTGAAGCTAGGTTTCAGGTTATCAATAATGCAGGCGTAAGAAACAAATGGCTGTTGGGATATGCGGTGACTGTGACCTTCTCGGTTGCAATAATCGCTCTATATACCCACGATTATTTTGCCCAGCCGCAACCTAAATCCGGCGCATTTCCAACTGTTGCGCATCCGCGTTTTTGGATTAATGGGAAATGGCCTGTGCAATAGGGTTGGTTCAAGAGAAAATACGTCGTGCTTGCATAGCTAGAAAGTTGAAAATATTAAATATAATCATATTGTTACGATGATGTTTTATTGTTTGCGCGATCGTTTGTTTTCTTTTTCGTCCTCTTCCAATTGCAACTTGAGTTGCTTAATACGCGCCTCGGCGGCGGATACCTGGTAAAAGTCGCTATCCGCAGATTTCACTGCTAGTTGTAGTTGTTCCATTGCGGCCTGCAATTTTTCCTGGCGAATATAGGCTTCTGCCTGCGCTTGATGTTGGGGCAATTTTTTCCCTAGTGCCGCGTAACTTTTTGCCTGCAACTCATATAGTCTGTAATCATCCTGCACGCTGGCGAGGCGCTCGCTCACTGCCTTCAGCGCTAAATCGTTTTGCTTTGCCGCGAGCAGGGTGTCGATGTAGGCATAATTCAGCGCACGGTTTTGCGGTGCAGATTTCAAGCCAGTGCGTAAAATTTCCAGGGCCGCGCTCTGGTCGCCGCTGTCACGTTTGATTTGCGCTGCGAGGTGGTCGAGCATGGGATGGTTGGCGAATTTTCTGGCGGCAGTGATTTCTTTTTCTGCGCGATCGAATTCGCGCAAGCGTAACAATGCAAGTGCTGTACCGTAGTATTGCGCGGCGCTTTTGTTTGCCGTGGTGGCGTCATAGAAATTCGCTGTGCTTTTATTTGCGGCCGTCGCGTCGAAATAATGGAAGGCTTCTTTTGCGGCACCGGCTTGCGCGCGTAATTTGGCGCGCACCAATTGAAAGTCGAGACTGTCGGCCACTATTTTTACAGGTGATTTTTGCACGCGGTTTTGCACGTCGGCGATGCGTTCAGTGTTGAGCGGGTGCGTGCGTAAATACGATGGCGCATTGCTTTCCTGAAAGCGGGTGCTTTTTTGCAGGCGATCAAAAAAACTCGCCATGCCGCGCGGATCAAAACCGGATTTTTCCAATAGCTGCAAACCGATGCGGTCCGCTTCACGCTCGTGCTCGCGTGTGTAATCCAGTTGATTTTGAATCGCCAACCCTTGGCTGGTGGCGACGGCGGCTTGGCCCGCTTGCGAGTTGGTGCGCGCGGCCAGTATCAACGCAGCAAGCACGGCGACTGAGGCTATAAGGTTGGTATTTTCGGAGCCGGCAATTTGACGTGCGATGTGACGTTGGGTGACGTGGGTGATTTCGTGCGCGAGTACCGACGCCAATTCCGATTCGCTTTGCGCGGCGAGCACCAGGCCGCTATTTATACCGACATAGCCGCCGGGCAACGCGAAGGCGTTGATCGAGTTGTCGCGCACAAAAAAGAATTCAAATTGGTCGCGCGCAGATTGTGCATTCGACACCAGACGTCCACCCAAAGTGTGAAGGTATTCGCTGAGTTCCGGGTCGTCGAGATAATCGCGGTCGGCGCGGATTTCACGCATAATTTTTTGGCCCAGCGCGCGCTCCTGCGTCGAGTTGAACGCAGCCTCGGAATTATCGCCCAGATCGGGCAAGCCAGCGGAAACGGACGTACTCGCCAACGTAGTACTGAGGGCGAAAACCAGCAGTTTCCGCAGGGGGCTGAACCGTGATAATTTCTTCATGGTAGTATCATAACCGCATTGAGCTTGGGATACGTAGCCCTGTTGCTTGGTGTGTTGCGCTTTCACTTAACGTTTCTCTGAATCATCAGGTTGTCGTTTATTCTAGCTATCAATAAGACTATTTTATGAGCAAAACACTCACTCATTTTGATGCCAAGGGCGACGCCCATATGGTGGATGTGGCCGATAAAGCCGATACCCGGCGTATCGCCCGGGCAGGCGGCAAGATCGTCATGCTGCCGGAAACGCTACGCATGATTGTAGAAGGCAGCGCGAAAAAGGGCGATGTGCTCGGTGTGGCGCGTATTGCGGCTATTCAGGCTGCCAAGCGGACGTCTGATTTAATTCCTTTGTGCCATCCATTGGCGCTGACCAGAGTCGCGGTGGAATTTACGCCTGACGAGGCTGACAACTCAGTCGCCTGCGAAGTGACCGTGGAAACTGTCGGCAAAACCGGCGTCGAGATGGAGGCGCTGACGGCACTCAACGTCGGGCTGCTTACTATATATGATATGTGTAAAGCCGTGGATCGCGGCATGCGTATGCAAGATATCCACCTACTGGAAAAGCAGGGCGGCAAGTCAGGTCACTGGCGAACCGACTAAATTCTGAGTTTATTACTCCCTGCTTCTCATTTGCTTAAATGCATTAACCCGGAAATTTTTCGTCTGATTGTCCAATTCAGCTTCTTTAGTTGTACTCGTCTGATCCTTTAATCCCTTAGATTCCTGCTGGAACTATTCTAATTCAGCCTTAAAACTGATCATCTGGGGTATTTCATAATTTTTTTTTGATTTTAGAGGGAAAAAATCACACATATTTTT
>JAYVGF010000357.1:0-2045 GCA_043772415.1 Betaproteobacteria bacterium | reverse complement strand
CGTATAAAAATAATCGCGCAACCGGTTCATTTATTGTGATTGATGAAGCGACCAATCATACGGTTGCAGCAGGCATGATAACTATTTGATTTTATTTTATTATTTGTAATTATAAGTAGAATGTGCGAGCGTTAGCGATGGTCCCTCGCCTTGAAGTGGGGGGATATATGAGTTGAGGAAAATATTTATGGTGAGTGAAATGAATAGCGGGAAAATTATGAGCAAAGTATATTTAGTCGGCGCTGGACCCGGCGCGCCGGATTTACTCACGCTACGCGCCGCGCGTTTGCTCGCGCAAGCCGATATTGTTTTTTACGACGCGCTGGTTCACGCGGACACGATCGCACTGGCGACAAAGGCAAAAAAAGTCGCCGTTGGTAAACGTTGCGGACAGCTTTCCACCGACCAACGCTTTATCAATCGTATGTTGGTCGAAGCGGCAGCGAAATATCAAACCGTGGTGCGACTCAAAGGCGGTGACCCGATGTTGTTCGGTCGCGCGATGGAAGAAATCGATGCGCTGGAACACGCGCACATAGCCTATGAGGTCGTGCCTGGTATCACTGCAGCATTGGCCGCCAGCGCCGAGCTGAAAATTTCCCTCACCGAACGCGGTCTCGCGCGCAGCGTCACCTTCGCCACGCCGCGCATCGGCGCGGACGAAAAAGAAAATCATTGGATGCATGATGCGTCATCGAGTGATACGACGGTTCTATATATGGGCGTCGGCAAATCTGCGGAAATCGTCGATGCATTGATTGCGCAGGGTCGTCTCGAAGATACGCCTGTTGTTGTGGTAGAAAATGCGTCACTGCCGACTATGCGTAAATTTGTCACCACGTTGCAGGGTTTGCGCGATGCATCATCGTGGGGAATTACCGGTCCAGCAATCGTGATGTTGGGAGAAGTGTATCGGCGTGCCGCAATACAAGAAACAGTAGATGACATTCAAGGTATAGCGTCGTTTAACCAACAGCAGATTCTTCGCTAACAACATTCAGGGTCAGCAAAGTCGTTGTGTAGGGTGCGCCGTGCGCACGCGTTACGCTCTGAATAGCATCTGCGCTCCGTCGGATTAGCCTTACGCGTGCGCGCGGCGCACCCTACCATTTGTCATCCTGAACGAAGTGAAGGATCTGCTGTTCTGATCGTAAATAGCCGGCGTAACACTTGTCCTCATTTGCCCTAAGACAAACGTTGTCTGCATTGCTACACTGAATAGTTTAATTTTCGGTTCACCCTAATCGGCATAGGCATGACTAAGCAATCTCTCACCAGTATTTTGTTTTTATTGGCATTTGCTGCCCCTGCGTTTGCTGCCCAGCGTTTCGCCCCCGCCTTCCCGCCCCCCGCGGGCGACTATCAATGTTTCGCTTGGGCGGTCACCGGCAGTACCAAAACACCGAAGGGCACACAAAAGACTTACGGTCAGACACGCAGCCCGCTCGGCACGATTACGCTCGATGGCAGCGGCGCCTACAATAATTCGGCTTACAAAACTTCCGGCCATTATTCATACAGCTCCAAGCTTGGCCGACTCACCTTTAATAGTGGCAAGTTGGCGCGCCTGAATGCGTCGGCGGAAATGGGTGAGCAGGAATATCGATTGCGTTTTTCGTTGCGAGATAAACCGGGACAACCCGGCGACCAAGGCGAGCCGGATCAGGTGTGTGTGCATCGTGATCCGCGCATCCGTCCTAGCAAGGAAAAAGTGCCGGATTTATTTTCTTGATTTATTTCGCCAAGTCGCTGGCGATTGCGTAGCCGACAGGCAATGCAGCGTGTTTGATTCGCGCCAATGCACTGAAATCGCCGATATAGCCATCCAATTTGCCGTGAAAATGCGCGCGCTGTTTCGGTTTCAGCATGCGATCAGTTTGCAATACAAGATGAATAAAATTCTCTGTGCGTTGCTGTGAATACGCGGCAAATTCCGGCGTACGGCCTTGTTCGTATTGAATCATCCAATCGACTACTAGTGGCGTTAACGTTTTGACATCGTGCTTTTTTTCCAGCAGAGCAATAAATTCGCGCTGACGGCGCAG
>JAYVGF010000356.1:0-5332 GCA_043772415.1 Betaproteobacteria bacterium | reverse complement strand
CACGACGCCTTATCTGGCGCTGGCAAAAAAAATGGTGTCACAATATTTAGATACCCTGGCCCAGCATGATTTCAACAAGCTGCGCCGCGTGCTCGAATGTAGCGAAGACGAATTAAAACGCGCACAAAGCCTGGTGAAGTCGCTCAACCCCAAACCCTGCCAAGCTTATTTGCAGGAAGAAGCGCGCTACATCGTGGCCGATGTGATCGTCAAAAAAACCAAAAACAAATGGACGGTCAGGCTGAACCCGGATGCCATTCCGAAATTACGTCTCAATTCACTGTACGCTTCTATCCTGCAAAACAACCGTGGCCAATCCAATCCGCAACTTGCTAGCCAGTTACAGGAAGCGCGTTGGCTGATCAAGAACGTGCAGCAGCGCTTCGACACCATACTCAAAGTATCGCAAGCGATCGTCGAACGGCAAAAACATTTTTTTGATCACGGCGAAGTCGCCATGCGGCCGCTGGTGTTGCGCGAAATCGCCGACACGGTTGGGTTGCATGAATCCACCGTGTCGCGCGTCACCACGCAAAAATTCATGATCACGCCGCGCGGCATTTATGAACTGAAATATTTTTTCGGCAGCCACGTTTCCACCGACGTAGGCGGCGCGGCCTCCAGCACCGCGATACGCGCGTTAATCAAACAGTTAATTGCCGCAGAAGACCAGCGCAAGCCTTTATCTGACCACCGCATTTCAGAAATCCTTGCCCAGCAAGGTATTGTTGTAGCACGTCGCACCATCGCAAAATATCGCGAAACATTGCAGATTCAACCTGCAAACCTACGTAAATCACTGTAAAGGAGAAGTGCCATGAACATCAAACTAACTGGACATCACCTCGAAATTACTACCGCCATCCGCAACTACGTTACAGGCAAATTCGAGCGGATAACCAAGCACTTCGACCATGTTATTGATGTCAATGTCATCATGACGGTAGAAAAATTGAAGCATAAAGTTGAAGCCAACGTCCATTTAAGCGGGAAAAATATCCATGTTGAAACTACGGATGAAAACATGTATGCCGCGGTGGACTTGCTGGTGGACAAACTAGACCGGCAAATTCTCAAACACAAAGAAAAGAATTCGACCGATCGCCACAATAACCCTCTGAAACATCAGGAACAAAACCCCGAATCGGTGGCCGAATAAGAATCGAATAACAATTTTTTACTTTTCTTGAAACGAGTTGCGGACAAGGGGATAATCCGCAACTTGAACCACTTAATTTTTACCTTTTGACTGCCTTCGGCTTCGACGCTGGCCGAGCCGTAACTAATGGCGTATTGGAAGACACGAAATCGATTCGAGATGAATTTAATATCTACATCACTCCCTATTTCTAATGTGTTAACTGGCCTGGACGTCAGCAGTAAAAAACGCCTGTTCGAGCATATCGGCGTACTGTTTGAGAACAGCCAAGGGATAGCCCGCGCCACCACCTACGACAGCTTGTTCGCCCGCGAAAAGCTCGGCTCGACCGGTCTGGGCCATGGTATTGCCATACCCCACGGACGCATTAAAACCCTGAAACAGACTTTATGCGCTTTCGTCAAACCCGCTACGCCGATTCCCTGGGATGCGCCGGACGGTTTGCCGGCCGAAATGATTTTTTTCATTCTGGTGCCGGAAAAAGCCAACGAACAACATTTGCAGATTCTGAGTGAATTGGCGCAAATGTTCAGCGACAAATCTTTCCGTGACGCTATCGCCGCCTGCACTGATGCGGAGTCTGCGCACCGCCTGCTTATCAACTGGACACCCTATGCCGCAACTCACCGTTCAGCAACTATTTGACGCCAAGCACGATAAGCTTCAACTCGATTGGATAACCGGCAAGGAGGGCGGCGCGCGCGTCATGTCTGGTGACATGCTCAAGCGCTCGGGCGTCGGCATTATCGGCCACTTGAATCCGATACACTCACATCGCATCAAAGTTCTCGGTGCGACGGAAATGGAATATCTTGGCAGGCTTGAGGTTGCCAGCTTGAGAAGCATACTCGCTTATTTATTTTCCGCCGAAGGCACTTCAGCCGTTTTTGTGACGCAAGGCTTGCCATTAAACGAGGCAATGCGTGCGCAAGCTGAACAAAGCGGTACTCCCTTGTTCACTTCCCCAGAGACCAGTCAGGAACTAATCAATGTCTTGCGTCAATATCTCTACCGCACGCTAGCTGAAACCACTACGCTGCACGGCGTGTTCCTCGATGTGCTTGGCGTCGGCGTGCTGGTGACCGGGGATTCGTCCATCGGCAAAAGCGAATTGGCATTGGAACTGATCAGCCGTGGCAGTGGCTTGGTAGCTGACGATATTGTCGAGCTGTCGCAAATCAGCCCGGACACTTTACAAGGTCGTTGCCCTCCGCTATTAAAAGATTTTCTCGAAGTGCGCGGCATCGGCGTACTCAACATCCGCTCGATCTTCGGCGAAACTGCCGTGCGACCGAGAAAAAACCTCAAAATCATTGTGCACTTGGAAAAACCCAGCCTGGCCGACGCGGCCAAACTGGATCGACTGCAAACCAACGCGACCACACGTACGATACTCGGCGTCGCCATTCCGATGGTAACCCTGGGTGTAGTGGCCGGCCGCAACCTTGCCGTGTTGGTCGAAGCCGCAGTCCGCAATTACATTTTGCAATTGCGCGGCATCGACTCCACGCGCCAATTCATTGAACGTCACGAACAACTCATGGCCGACGATCAAAACATCAGCGCCGAAGGTTCTTAATCAAAAAAAATGGCTAACTTCGATCCATCCATCTCTGCTGTACGCGCGCCGGTTGCGGCGGATACACAAATTATTTTAATCAGCGGCTTATCCGGCTCGGGCAAAAGCGTCGCCATCAAAGTATTGGAAGACGCGAATTTTTATTGCGTAGATAATTTCCCGACTAAATTTTTGCCTTCACTGATACGCTCGCTGCAAAACGCAGGAGAGCCGCGTATCGGCATCAGCATCGATGCACGCAGCGGTGATACGGTTTCAGATTTACCTAGATTAATCAAAGAGTTACGTGAAACAGGCATGGATGTACGGGTGATGTTTCTGGAGGCCAACACGGATGAATTAGTCAAACGTTTTTCCGAAACGCGGCGTAAACATCCGTTGGCAAAACACGGTCGCACCTTGATAGAATCCATCGCAGAAGAGCGCGCATTGTTGGGCGAACTGTCCGAATTGGCGCATCGGATCGACACCACCGATGTGCGCCCGAATACCTTGCGCGGCTGGGTGAAAGATTTTTTACGCCTCGATCAATCGAGGCTTACGTTATATTTTCAATCTTTCGGCTTCAAGCACGGCGCGCCACAAGATGCAGATCTGGTATTCGATGTGCGCATGTTACCTAATCCGTATTACGACCCGGCGATGCGCGCACTCACCGGTCTTGATGAACCAGTGGTGCAGTTCCTCGACGCGAATGCCGATGCGCAAAAAATGCTCAACGACATCCAGCGTTTTGTTTCCGATTGGTTACCCAATTTCGTGCGCGACAATCGCTCGTCACTCACTGTCGCCATCGGCTGCACCGGCGGGCAACATCGCTCGGTTTATATGGCGGAAAAACTCGCCGCGCGTTTCACCGGCGATTGCCAAGTATTGGTACGTCACCGCAACCGTTGATGCAGATACCGATTTTCCCCCTTAATACGGTGCTATTTCCCGACGGTTTGCTGCCACTGAGAGTTTTCGAGCCGCGTTATATGGACATGGCGAAAGCTTGTCTGCGCGATTCCACGACTTTCGGTGTATGCCTGATTAAAGAGGGCCAGGAAGTCGGCGCGCAAGCGATTCCGGAATCCATCGGCACCTTGGCGGCCATCGTTGATTGGGACATGCCGCAATTGGGCGTGCTGCAAATCAAGACTCGCGGCGGCCAGCGTTTTTTTATTACTAGCTACAAAGACAATGGCGCAGGATTATTGATCGCTGAAGTGACCTTGCTCGATGCCGAGCCTGAAATCAAATTGCCCGACGAACATCAGGCCTGCGCCACGGCGTTGCGGTCCTTAATGTTCAAAACGGGTGAAGAACACTTTTTTACTCCGCATCGTTTTGACGATGCCACATGGGTGAGCAATCGCTTGGCGGAATTATTACCCGTGCCGTTGCCGGTGAAACAAATGATGTTGGAATTGAGTGACGGTAAAATGCGCCTGGGAACTATGCATCAATTTTTACACCGCATGGGGCTGCTCAAAGCCAATTGATTAGCATTTATTTCGCTCGGCTAATTCGGCATAGCGCGCAAAAATTTTTCCGCGCTTGAGCATTTTCGCCACCGGCGCAGGCAAACCTAAATCGGATAACTCTTCTTCGCGCACCCACGCCAGCCCAGGCTCGTGCGCCTGATGCCGCGCTTGCGTCACCACCAGCGGCTGCGGGGTGATGTGCAAAGTAAAATGGGTGAAGCCGTGGCTCACTACCTCAAGCTGGGGCAGCGGTGTCACGATGACGCCATGACGCATACATACCTCGCTAATGTCCTGTCCGAGCGCCACCTCCGGCAAACTCCACAGCCCACCCCAGATGCCCGATGGCGGACGCTTTTCCAGCAACACGCGATGGTCTTTGATAAAAATCAGCATCACCACATTTTTTTCGGGAATTACTTTTTTCGGTTTGCGGTGCGGCAGTTCGGCGGTACGTCCATCGCGATATGCTATGCAGTCTTTTTGCAACGGGCAGTGCAAACAATCGGGTTGGCTACGCGTACATAGCGTCGCGCCAAGATCCATCAAGCCCTGCGTATATACATCGACATTTTTTTCCGGCAACAACGCCTGAGCTTCGATCCACATTTGCATTTCAACTTTTTTTTCGCCCGGATATCCTTCAACGCCGAGGTAACGCGCTAACACGCGCTTGACGTTACCATCGAGGATCGCCGTTTGCGCACCAAAACAAAATGCGCTGATGGCCGCCGCCGTCGAACGGCCGATACCGGGCAAAGCCATGATGTCGTCAAAATGTTTGGGGAATTTGCCTCGATGGTCACTGACAATTTTTTTCGCCGCCTTGTGCAAATTGCGCGCGCGCGTGTAATAACCGAGGCCGGCCCATTGCGCCATCACCGCGTCGTCGCTCGCGGCCGCGAGCGCGGCGATAGAGGGGAAATGTTTCAGAAAACGATGGTAATAAGGAATAACGGTGTTCACTTGCGTTTGTTGCAGCATGATTTCCGACAGCCACACGGCGTAAGGCTCACGCGTGTTTTGCCACGGCAAATCGTGACGCCCTTCTTCTCTTTGCCACTCAATAATTTTTTGCGCAAACTCGCTCATGTAGGGATTATTTCACTTGTCGGATTTGACTTCAAT
>JAYVGF010000355.1:0-4765 GCA_043772415.1 Betaproteobacteria bacterium | reverse complement strand
GTGGCGAATACGAATACGACCAGCGCCAGTCCACCTGCTGTGAGCAGAGTGGTGAGTTTACGCGTCCATAAATTGCGCATGATGTAAGCAAACGGGATGCTGAAAGGCTTG
The DNA here is from genome assembly GCA_043772415.1 of Betaproteobacteria bacterium. GTDB lineage: Bacteria > Pseudomonadota > Gammaproteobacteria > Burkholderiales > JBEEJL01 > JBEEJL01. Next base: position 4,654 of record JAYVGF010000355.1, on the reverse strand, counting down.
CTGATACCGGAAAAAATACTCATAAGGAATTAGGTTTCATCATAAAAAATATTTGGCCGCTATTTTCGTGCAATGGGGGATCCAACTTTTAAATCCCCCTCAATCCCCCTTTTGCTAAGGGGGAGGTTTACTTTCTTCGCAAAAAATTATTTGTCCCGTCATTCCCGCGCAGGAAAAATAGTGAACGAATCAAACAAACAACTCACCCGTCATTCCCGCGCGGGCGGGAATCCAGTAAAGCAAAAACGTATTTCGCAAAATGTTTGTATCCATGTTGTGGTAACAGATCTATTTTTAACTGCACTGGATTCCCGCCTGCGCGGGAACGACGGGTGTACCGAATTTTCTCAGTGTCTCTGTGGTGAGGTTTTCTCGATTCCCGCCTGCGCTATAAAATAACATTTATCCGAAATATCATAAGTATTTGTTTTAATGAAGTTTTTTATCATGCAATGCTACGCAATCCATCCACAATTTTAACCGTTGCCGCACGACGGCTCGGCACAATAGCAGCGAGAATTCCGACTGCAATCGCGCAGAGGATTTGCATTTGCACGGTTTCATTTGATACGGCGAACACAGGGAACATGGTGCCGACCGCTGAGGCGAAAGCTTGCGCCATCGGAAACGTCAGCGCGATACCGATCACACAACCTATGAATGCCAGTGCAAGCGACTCGCCAAAAATTAGCGCGGCGACGTACCCTGGCCCGAAGCCCAATGCTTTCAATGTCGCGTATTCTGATAAGCGTTCGCGTGCGGTCATCGCCATGGTGTTGGCGACCACAGCAAGTATGATGAGTATCACGACGAACGATACGACGCGTATCGCGGCGACGATTTGATCGGACATGGAGACGAAACCGAGCTGGAAAGATTTTTCCGTTTCGGTCAACGTTTCGGCGAGCGAGTTGCGGAATTGTTCATCGACTGCATTGCTGATTTCCGCCGCGCGGTCGCCGCTGGTGATGCCGACAATATACACACCGGTGTAATTCGCGCGACGCGGGACGGTTTTCAACATCGTCTCGTTGAGGTAATCCCATTGGAATAATAGTTGCGACGTATTCGTCGCGGCTTCCGCTCCTTCGAAAATGCCGCGCACGACGAATTCCCATTTGCCGGGGAAAATCGTGCCCTTGATGGGAATCACATCGCCGATTTTGAAGCCGAAGGTGTCGGCCAGCTTGCGCCCGACGATGCAACCGCGCCGGTCGCGCAGAAAGGCATCGCGTTCTGCGGGCGTCAATTTATATTCGGGGTATAAGTCGAGATAGGTAGCGCCATCAATGGCGAATTGGGGGAAAAAGTTTTTCGGTTCCTGATAAATGCCGCCGAACCAATTGGCGTAGCCAACGCTGGTCACGCCATCTACAGCCTTGACGCGCGCGCGGTAGGAAATCGGCAGGGAGAATGTGAGTGAAATGGCATTACGGGAAACCAAGCGCGTTGAAGACGCCGCGTTAGCGCCCGCATAAAAAGCCGTGACCACGGTTTGCAATAATCCAAACGCAAGTATTGCCACGACAATGCCGAAAATGGTCAAGCCGGTACGCAACTTGTGACGAAACGCGTTGCGGAAAATGAGTTTGAGAAAATTCATTTCAGCCGGGCGAGGTGACTAACTGATTATTGTCTTGCGATTCAATCAACACGCCTTTTTCCAAATGTTGCACACGGCGCGCGCGGGACGCCGCGCGCGGATCGTGCGTCACCATAATAATCGTCTTGCGCAATTCGCCGGTGAGCCGGTCGAGCAGATCGAGAATATCGGCGGCAGAAGCGTGGTCCAGATCGCCGGTCGGCTCGTCGGCGACGATGAGCATGGGATCGGAAATGATGGAACGCGCAATCGCCACGCGTTGTTGTTGCCCGCCGGAAAGTTCGTTCGGATAATGCGTCATGCGGTCGGCCAGGCCGACCATGTCCAACGCGAGTTCTGTGCGTTCGCGCCGTTCGCGGCGGCTGAGATTAGTTAGCGTCAGTGGCAGTTCGACATTTTCAAAAGCGGTCAGCACCGGCATCAAATTATAAAACTGGAAAATAAAACCCACATGGCTGGCGCGCCAATCGGCCAGTTGGCCTTCGCCGAGTTGTGTAATATCGACGCCTTCGACCAGCAATTCGCCGCTATCCGGTTTGTCGATACCGGCGACGAGATTCAGCAGCGTGCTTTTGCCCGAACCGGAAGGGCCCATGAGTGCGAGAAAATCGCCTTGGTAAATGCTGAGCGAAATATCGCGCAGCACGGGAACATTTTGTTCGCCGCGCTGGTAGGATTTTACGATATGGCGAATATCGACGATCGGTTTACCGGCTTCCATTATTTTTTCGCCCATTTAACTGCCGCGCCGTCGGTGAGTTTTTCCGATGGGTTGACGACGAGTTTGTCGCCAACGTTTACGCCTTTCACCTCGACTAATTCGCCTATGGCATTACCTTTTTCCACCGCGACTTGTTTGGCCTTGTCGTTGTTGATGACAAACACCACATTTTTTCCGTCGCGCTGCGCGAGGGTTTCTTTGCGCGCCACCGTGATGGCTTTTTTCTCGTCGGGCTTTACCTCGCGTGACAGGAAGGCGACCTTGGCGCTCATCTCCGGCAAAATTCTCGTGTCCGGCTCGTTGAATTTAACTTTCACCAACACCGTGGCTTTGGAGCGATCGACCGTCGGCACGGTGCGCACCACGCTACCGGCGTAGCGCGTGTCGGGAAACGCTTCGAGCAAAATTTCGCACGGCTGGCCGACTTGGATTTTGGACAGATTGCCTTCCGAAACATCGGTTTCGACTTCGAGCGTGCTCATGTCCGCCATCGTTACTACTGCGCCGGTGGTGCCAGCGGCGGACGAGAAGGGCGTGACGATGTCGCCGACGTTGGCGTTTTTGGTCAACACCACACCGTCGAACGGCGCGCGGATTAGAGTTTGTTCAACCGACACTTGCGCTACGCGGTTGCCCGCACCGGCGGCGGCGATGCCCGCGCGCAAACTATTGATCGACGCTTTCGATTTGTTCAAGCGGGCCACGGCGCTGTCGTGCGAAGCGGCGGAAATAAAATTCTTGTCGAGCAAATCCTGCGAGCGCTTAAAGGCTTGTTCGGCGTCCTTCAGTTCAGCCAGTCCTTGTTCCAAATTGGCCTTGGCGACGTTGATGTTGGCGGCGGCTTGGTCTTGCGTCGCGTTGACGTCACGGTTTTCCAAACGCGCAATCACTTCGCCCGCTTTCACCACGCTGCCTTCACGCACACCCAGCCATTCGAGGCGCCCGGTGGCTTTGGTGGCGACGGACGCTTTGCGTTGCGCCACGACAAAGCCGGTAGCGTTGAGTAAAGTGAACCCTTGTGATGGGTAAGAGAGGGAGACGGCGTAAGTTTCCACTTCGGTCACGCCGGAAAATTTCGCCCGCGCGGAAAATAATGCGGCAGCGATTACAGCCAAAGCAATGACCCAAACAAATTTACGCCGATACCATTTGGGTTTGCGCGTGAGCGGGTTGCTGCGGTCGATACTAAGTTTGGATAAATCGGATGTCGCCACGGTAGAATGCCTCTTGTTGATGTTGTCGATATTATAAGCGCCGCGAAGCGATAACGCCCAAGCAGCCAAATTATCGATGTGTGTAAAAGCGAAGCATTAGCAGTGCGATGAACCGTCAAATCCTGGGGCTGAAAGGTAAACTAGTCCGCATTCGATATAATTAATTAACTATTTGATTAGAATAAGGTTTTTATATGCCGCAATTTGCTGCGAATTTGAGTTTTTTGTTCAACGAACTGCCCTTTCTTGATCGTTTTGCCGCAGCCGCTAATGCCGGATTCAACGCGGTGGAGTTTATGTCGCCATACGAATTTCCAGCCGAGGAAATTGCGGCAAACATGAGACAACACAAATTGCAAAACGTTTTGTTCAATTTACCGCCGGGCGATTGGGCTGCAGGCGAACGCGGCATCGCGATTTTGCCGGGACGCGAAAAAGAATTTGCCGACGGCGTCGCCAAGGCGATAGCTTACGCCAAAGCGTTAAATTGCCCGCGCATTCATGCCATGGCAGGCATTGCGCCAGCGGGCGCAGCCAAGGCGATGTTACGCAAAACTTTTATCAGCAACTTGAAATACGCCGCGACAGAATTAGCAAAAAATAATCTGACCTTCATGATCGAACCGATCAACAACCGCGACATCCCAGGATATTTTCTTAATACGCAGGCAGAAGCGTTCGCCATCTGTCAGGAAGTCGGCGCGCCGAATATCAACATGCAAATGGATATTTACCATATGCAAATGATGGGCGAAAAACTCGAAGAAAATATTCGTCGCTACTTACCGCATGTCGGCCACATGCAAATTGCCAACGTGCCGGGACGACATGAGCCGGACCTGGGCGAAATTAATTACGCAAAAATATTCGATCTAATCGATGAATTGAAATACCAAGGTTGGATAGGCTGCGAATACAAACCGAAAACGACGACGTTGGAAGGGTTGGGGTGGTTTGAGAAATATCGTTGAGCGTTGGTAGGTGCTTAGTTTAACGTCAATGTATTGGCGGTTACGCGGGAAAGTCCCTTCCCCCTTGACGGGGGAAGGTTAGGATGGGGGTGATGGTGCAGGCTGAACCGACACCCATCCCCACCCTAACCCTCCCCTTGAAGGG
>JAYVGF010000354.1:0-3081 GCA_043772415.1 Betaproteobacteria bacterium | reverse complement strand
GCCGAGCATCGAACAACTGCGCCTCACCAGCAGCGGCACCGAAGCGACCATGAGCGCGATACGCTTGGCGCGCGGCTTTACCGGCCGCAATAAAATTATCAAATTCGAAGGTTGCTATCACGGTCACGGCGATGCGTTGCTGGTCAAAGCCGGTAGCGGCGCGCTGACGTTCGGCAATCCAAGCTCGGCTGGCGTTCCAGCCGAAACCGTTGCGCATACCATCGTGCTCGATTACAACAACGCCGAACAAGTCATCGAATGTTTCAATCGTATCGGACGCGATATTGCTTGTGTAATCGTCGAGCCGGTTGCGGGCAATATGAATTTTGTCGCGCCGACAAAAGGCTTTTTGGAAACCCTGCGCAAACAATGCACGCAATATGGGTCAGTGTTGATATTCGACGAAGTGATGACCGGCTTCCGCGTCGGCTTGCGCGGCGCGCAGGGCGTATTCAACATCACGCCCGATCTCACTACGCTGGGTAAAGTCATCGGCGGCGGTATGCCGATGGGCGCGTTCGGCGGGCGCCGCGACATCATGGCGCATCTCGCGCCTCTTGGTGCCGTGTATCAAGCCGGCACTTTGTCGGGCAATCCCGTCGCCGTTACTGCAGGTTTGACGACGCTGAAATTGATACAGCAAAAAGGTTTTTACGACGCCCTCACGACAACAACACAATCGCTGATTACCGGTTTAACCAACGCGGCGAAACAAGCGGGCGTGCCGTTCAGCGCCGCGTCGCTCGGCAGCATGTTCGGTTTGTATTTCCGCAACGACGCGCCAACCACTTACGCTCAAATGATGGAATGCGACAAAGAAAAATTCGGTCGTTTTTTTCACGGCATGCTGAAAGAAGGCGTCTATCTCGCGCCTTCTGCATTTGAAGCGGGCTTTGTGTCGGCGATGCATACGCAGAAGGAAGTCGATGCGACGGTCAGTGCTGCGGCGCGTGTTTTCGCCACTTTATAAAATCACCCTGTCATTCTGAGCGATAGCGAAGAATCTGCTGTTACGCGGCTCATCGCAGCCTGAAAAGCAGATCCTTCGCTTCACTCAGGATGACAAGCCCCTCATACATTCCAATGCAACTTAATCCCCCCCAATCCGCCGCCGTACATTATCTCGATGGCCCGCTCCTTGTCCTCGCGGGCGCGGGCAGCGGCAAGACGCGCGTCATCACACAAAAAATCGCTTACCTTATCGAGCAATGCGGTTACGACGCAAAAAATATCGCGGCGATTACTTTCACCAATAAAGCCGCGCGCGAAATGGGCGAGCGCGTGGCGAAGCTGATGGGTGGGCCGCAAAAAGGTTTAACTGTTTCGACGTTTCACGCGCTCGGCATGCGCATCTTGCGCAGCGAAGCGGCGGCGCTGAATATGAAACCGCAATTTTCTATCCTCGATTCTGATGACAGCTTCGGCATCATCGCGGAAATTTGCAAATCTACTGATAAGAAATTTATCCAACAAAATCAATGGATTATATCGCGATGGAAAAATGATTTTGTGTCGCCCATCGCAGCGGAAAATATCGCGGCGAATGACAACGAAAAAATCGCCGCGAAAATTTATCGCGATTACCAAACGACCTTGCAAGCTTATCAAGCGGTCGATTTCGATGATCTGATTCGCTTGCCAGTCGAGTTGTTCGAGCGCGAGCGCGAGGTGTTGGACAAGTGGCAAAACCGTTTGCGCTATTTGCTCATCGACGAATATCAGGACACCAACGCTTGCCAATATAAATTGGTCAAGCTGCTCACCGGCGGGCGTGGCTTGTTCACCGCCGTAGGCGACGACGACCAAGCGATTTACGCCTGGCGCGGCGCGAGCGTAGAAAATTTACGCAACTTGCAAACCGACTTTCCCAATTTGCACGTGATCAAGCTGGAACAAAATTACCGCTCGACCGTGCGCATTCTCAAGGCGGCGAATAATCTCATCGGCAACAATCCGAAATTGTTCGAGAAAAAACTCTGGTCTGATCTCGGTATGGGCGACGCGATTAAAGTCAGCACTATGCGCGACGACGATCACGAAGCCGAAAGCGTGGTGATGGATTTGCTCGCGCATAAATTCCAGCACCGAACTACCTTGGGTGATTACGCCATTCTGTATCGCGGCAATCACCAGGCGCGCGCGTTCGAGCAACAATTGCGTAATCAGAAAACCGCGTATGAAGTCAGCGGCGGCATGTCGTTTTTCGATTACGCTGAAATCAAAGACCTCACCGCGTATTTGCGTTTAATCGCTAATGCCGATGACGATCCCGCGTTCATCCGCGCGGTGACCACACCCAAACGTGGCGTCGGCGCGGCGACGTTGGAGATCCTCGGCCGCTTTGCCGGCGAATACAAAATGAGTTTGTTCGAGGCCGCGTGCGACAGTAATTTCCAATCGCTGATCGCACCGAAACAACTCGAACCGTTACAAGAATTTACTATATTAATCAATAAGTTAGAGTTTAACGCACATAAAGAAACCGCAGGCTCAGTGCTGGAAGATTTAGTCAAACAAATCGGTTACGAAATTTATTTATTCGACAGCGAAGACACGAAAAAAGCCGAGCAACGTTGGAACAACGTGCGTCAATTCATCGACTGGCTGAGCAAAAAAGGCGGGGCCGATGAGAAAAATTTATTCGAACTCACGCAAACCGTCGCGCTGATTAACTTGCTGGAAAACCGCGAAGACAAAAGCAACGCCGTGCAACTCTCGACGCTGCACGCGGCCAAGGGACTCGAATTCAAGCACGTCTATTTAGTCGGCGTGGAAGAAAATATTTTGCCGCATCGTGAGTCATTAGAGGGCGCAAAAATCGAAGAAGAACGCCGCCTCATGTACGTCGGCATTACCCGCGCACAACAATCGCTCCACATCACCCTCTGCCAAAAACGCAAACGCGCCCGCGAATTCCAAGTCTGCGAACCCAGCCGCTTCATCGACGAAATGGGCAAAGACGATCTGAAATTTTCCGGCGACCATCAGCCACAGGCGGTCGGCAAAGCAGAAGGCTCTTCGAGATTGGCGGCGTTGAAGGCGATGTTGGATAAGACCCCAGCAGAGGCAGAATAGTTGTTA
>JAYVGF010000353.1:0-1871 GCA_043772415.1 Betaproteobacteria bacterium | reverse complement strand
TCTAAACAATCTGCCGGGAAGCCGGGGCAGATGACGTCCAGGTGTTTGACGCCTTGTTTGCCGAGTTGCGCGAGGGTGTCTGAGGTGTAGGGCTTGACCCATTCGGCGCGGCCGAATAGCGATTGGAAGCTGACGACGTATTCTTCGGGTTTGAGCTGCAGGGCTTCGGCTAACAATCTTCCGGTCTTGCGGCATTCGCAATGGTAGGGGTCACCTTTGTCTAGCGTGTATTGCGGCACGCCGTGAAAACTCATGAGCAATTTTTCTGGGCGGCCGTTTTTTACCCAGCTATCGCGCACGCTTTGTGCGAGGGCTTTGATGTACGACGGATGGTCGTGATAATTGCGAACGGTGCGCACGGCGGGGGAGTTGCGGTATTTTTTCAGTAAGGAAAATAATTCGTCTTGCGACGAGGCGGTGGTGCTGGAGGCGTATTGCGGATACAGCGGCAATAATAAAATGCGGTCACAAAACTGCGCTTTGAGTTTGGCGACGGCGGAGGCAATCGACGGATTGCCGTAGCGCATGGCGTATTCGACTACGAGGGGTTGCTTGATGCGCTCGCCTAAAAAGCCTTTGAGTTTTTTCGCTTGTAGCTCGGTATAAACGCGTAGCGGTGCGCCTTCTTTCATCCACACTTGTTGGTATTTCGCGGCGGATTTTTTCGGGCGGGTGTTGAGGATGATGCCGTGCAAAAGCGGTAGCCAGACGATGCGCGGGATTTCCACCACGCGGGTATCGCTGAGGAATTGTTTCAAATATCGGCGCGTGGCGGCAGGCGTTGGTTCATCCGGCGTGCCGAGGTTGACCAATAGGATGCCGACTTTGCTTTGCGTGCCGTGGGTGAATTCGGGTTCGGGTAAATATTTGGGCATGTGGTTAGCTTCGATAAATTGCGTAAACGAGTAGCGCCCACGCTGCGATGAAGGCGACGCCGCCGATCGGCGTAATCGCGCCGAGCCAACGTTGGCCCGTGATGCTTAATAGATAAAGACTGCCGGAAAAAATGACGATGCCGATGAACATGAGCCAGCCTGACCATTTGATTGCGGCGGAGTCGGGAATTTGTGTGGCGATGAATCCAACCGCAAGCAAACCTAACGCATGATAAAAATGATATTGCACGCCAGTTTGAAATATCGTCAGCATGTCGGTGCTGAGTTTGCTTTTTAATGCGTGTGCGCCGAATGCGCCGAGCAACACGGCGAGCAAGGCGCTTGCGCTCCCTAGTAGTAAGAAGAGTTTGGCGGTGGTATTCATGAAGGATTTATTGTTTTTTCGTTCGGGCTTGGTTTAGCGTCAGACAGAGTGATTCGTTTGTTGTTCCAAATACGCATTCAAGCCTTTGCGCGCATTTTTGCGGATGAGGCTTTTCATTAACGGCGTCCAGCCGAGTAATTTCCCCGTCGGCCCCAGCGCCATGCCGGCCCATTTGCGCAAATCAAATTCGTCGCGGTGGCGATAGATCAGGCCGTTTTTGAATTCAAATTCTGCATCAATGCTGTTGACCACTTTACGTCCGGTTTTGCTGAAGATATAGGTTGCATCCCAATGCACGCGCCCATGTCGGTCGTCGGCGGCAGTGCCGTAGTAGGTCAAACTGAAATCTTTTGCGCGCTCGGTCAACATGCGCCACATCGCGCGCGCTTCCTTGCTATCGAGATTTTGAAACGCGGGATCGTGAAAGGTCACCTCGGGGTGATAGCACGCCAGCATGGCGTCTGCATCCAGTTTCTGAAATGCGTTATAGAACTTTTTGATCAGTTCGGCATTAGGGTGCATGATAATTTACTCAATTAAATCAATAACTTATATTGATTTCAGTGATAAGACAAGGCGCTCGATAATAACTTCGCGGTGATATCGACTAT
>JAYVGF010000352.1:0-2174 GCA_043772415.1 Betaproteobacteria bacterium | reverse complement strand
GCCATGATTGACACTTGATCACCGACATGAATACCCTCAGGCAAGTTGATCGCGGCTGCTTCACCGCCCATGGCCTGGGCATTTTTCGCGACTTCCAAGGCTTGTACACTGCTCATGTCTTGCGACTCGCCATGACCGAAGGCCTTCATACGGCCCAGCCAATCATGCACACGCGGATAGCGGTCGAGTATGTCGGCGGCAGGCCCCGCACGCAAAATAAACCACAGGCCGTGGTAATAGGAAAAATCGGCGATGCTCGGCCCGTCGCCTACGATAAATTTTGCGCCAGTCTCGAATTGGGTTTCCATGTGTTGCAAAGTATTGATCAATAACAAGTGCGATTCGCTCAGGTTCGGCCGTTGCGCCGGACCTTGACGAAAGGCGGCACGGTCTGCCCTAAACGCTTTGAGTTGTTCTTCGTTTAAATGCCCAAATAAAACTTTCGCGCCTTCCGGTTGCGATGCCCACATGACGGAAGCAAAAAATAAATGCCGATCTGCCCACGCTGCAGCGGCATTCGACGCGGCTGCCACGCGCGCGGGAAATAAAGTCGGGCTATTTTTGATTTCATCCAGCACGCGCGCAATCAATAAAGTGTCGCAATAAATATCCGCGCCGATTTGCAGCAACGGTGTTTTACGGTAACCACCGGTGAGCGCGATGACATCAGGTTTTGGCATGATGGGCGAGATGATGACGCTATCCCACTTGAGTTTTTTATAACCCATGATGAGGCGGATTTTTTCCGCGAAGGGGGACATAGGGTAGTGATGCAGAATAATTTCAGTCACGCTAGTTTCCTTTTTATTTGTTCAAAACTTTTCACCACAGAGACACAGAGGCACAGAGAAGGGCAAAACCGATAAAGACAAAATATTTAATAAAATCAAATAGTTATAAAATATCATCGCTTTGCAAGAAATTCAGCTTTAGATTTTCTCTGCGTCTCAGTGCCTCCGTGGTGAGCTTGTCAAAATCAGCAAAGCAAATCTGGCTGCTCTTTGATAATTCTATTCCACAGCGGCTGGAACTGGAACCAACCGGCGAAATGCGAACCGACTTGCGAGCAAGTTAGCGCGGCATTTTTATCGTCGATGATAATCGGTTTGCCTACCGCTTCGGCGAGCAATTGCGCCTGGCATGAACGCTCCATAGTGATAAACCACCACGCGGCTTCATCGACGGTGTGGCCGACGGTGAGCAAACCGTGGTTTTGCAATATCACCGCTTTGTTCGGGCCGAGCGCTTTGCCGATGCGCGCGCCTTCGCTGGTGTCGAGTACCACGCCGGTGTAATCATTGAACAGAGCGTGCGATTTGTAAAACGCGCAAGCGTCTTGCGTCAGCGGATCGAGCAAGCGGCCGAGCGTGGCCCAAGTTTTGCCGTACAACGAATGAGAGTGCGCGGCGGCGACGCAATCGGGACGTGCGGCATGCACTTGCGAATGAATCGCGAACGCCGCGCCGTTCACTGGCTGTTTACCTTCGACTACTTCGCCAGTGTGCGAAACACGGATCAAGTCGGACGCTTTGATCAGCGAGAAATGCATACCGAACGGGTTGACCCAAAAGGTGTCGGTGTATTCCGGATCGCGCGCGGTGATATGCCCGGCCACGCCTTCGTCAAAACCGAATTTGGAAAACAAGCGAAACGCGCCGGCGAGTTTTTGTTTGCGCTGCTGGCGCTCTTCTTCGACCGTGGCGAATACGGGCGGCTGCGGCAGATTCATGCCGAGTTGCGGTGGTAGTTTGACGTTGTCGTTCATAATGTTCTCCTCTATTTATACAGTAGCGACCGGCGTCACCGGCGACCCTACCGCGCCAGGCAAGTTTAACGGAGGCGCGGTTAACAAAAAACGGCTGCGTTTATTTTTTCGCAACCATTCAGCTAAATCTTTCAACCACCACAATTCCGCCAACGGCACGCCGAGCTTGAACAAGCAGTGTTGGTGCAGCGGCAACATCGGCGCTTTGCCCGGCTGCAACGGCGGCAGGGCCGGATAATGCTCCACTGCGTAATTATCCGCGCAAATCGCGGCTATGCCTATATCGGTAATCCATTGCAATAATTTCTCATCGCGTCCGTCGAGGCCGACGCCGCTGACTTTTACCTTTTCTTTATCCGGCTGCTTATTCATTTGCTTGATTAAGTGAGTAAAGCCGGTGTGCACTACC
>JAYVGF010000351.1:0-3323 GCA_043772415.1 Betaproteobacteria bacterium | reverse complement strand
CGTCGATCAACTCGCGCCGGGTTTGCGTAGCGAAGCGATTGCAGAAGACGGATTGATTGAAGCCTATTCAGTCAGCGGCGCGAAAAATTTCGCCCTCGCGGTGCAATGGCATCCGGAATGGAAAGTGTTGGAAAACCCTGAAGCATTAAAAATGTATCAAGCCTTCGGCGATGCTTGCCGAGGATTACGCGCCGCCGGTGCAAGTAATATCAAACGCAGTGCATAAATGAATCGAGTTGTAGCATGAAAAAAGTTATTTACTGGATGACACCCGCCTGGATATTCCAGCACGGTACCAATCAAATCCCATAGGGGTTCTGTTAAGTTGTGCGCAGATTTTTGGCGCGCAATGCATTAATAAAAATTCAATATAATCAAATACTTACAGAATCGAGAATATCATGTCTTTACGCGAAAACTTTTCTTACAGCGATATGGAACGCTGGTTAAACGATAAACGAGTCACCGAAATTGAATGTTTGGTGCCCGACTTGACAGGTGTCGCGCGCGGAAAAATTTTGCCGCGCGAAAAATTTACCGAAGAGCGCGGCATGCGTTTACCCGAAGCGGTATTGGCGATGACGGTGACCGGCGATTACCCGACCGACAGTGCGGCGTATGACGAAGTCATTTCCGTCACCGACCGCGATATGATTTTGCGCCCCGATCCTTCCACCGTGCGTCTGGTGCCGTGGGCCATCGATCCGACCGCGCAAGTGTTGCATGACTGTTATTTTTCCGATGGTTCTCTGGTGGATTTTGCGCCACGCTCGGTATTGCGTCGCGTGATTCAGCTTTACACCGACAAAGGTTGGTCGCCCATCGTCGCGCCGGAACTGGAATTTTATTTAATCGCCAAAAACACCGATCCCGATTTGCCCTTGAAACCGCCGATTGGCCGTAGCGGTCGCGCGGAAACCAGTCGTCAGGTGTATAGCATCGACGCGGTGAATGAATTCGATCCGCTATTCGAAGACATTTACGATTATTGCGAAGCGATGGAGCTGGATGTGGATACGCTGATCCACGAGCTCGGCGCCGGGCAAATGGAAATTAATTTTTTGCATAGCGATCCTTTGGGCCTTGCCGACAAAGTATTTTTCTTCAAGCGCACTTTGCGCGAGGCCGCTTTGCGCCACGATATGTACGCGACCTTCATGGCCAAGCCGATGGCTGGGGAGCCGGGGTCGGCCATGCATATTCACCAAAGCATTGTCGATAGCAAAACCGGCAAGAATATTTTCTCCAATGCGGATGGCACGGAAGCGGAAACTTTCCACCACTATATCGGCGGTTTGCAGAAGTACATGCCGTCGGCAATGGCCTTGGTCGCGCCGTATGTGAACTCGTATCGCCGCATCGTGCGTCATAGCGCCGCGCCGATTAACATTCAATGGGGTTACGACAACCGCACCGTCGGTTTCCGTTTGCCGTTTGCCGATGCCGATTCGCGCCGCGTGGAAAACCGCGTCATCGGTTCCGACGCCAATCCCTATCTGGCGATGGCGGTGACCTTGGCGTGCGGATATTTGGGCATGGTGGAAAAAATCTCGCCGAACAAAGTAACGACGGAAAGCGCCTACGATCTCGATTACGAATTGCCGCGCGGTTTGTCTGAAGCCTTGGACGATTTACGCAATGCCGAAGCATTGAAAAAAATCCTCGGCTCACGTTTTATTAACGTGTATGCGGCGATCAAGGAGTTGGAATACGCCGAGTTTATGAAAGTTATCAGCCCGTGGGAGCGTGAGCACTTGTTGCTGCACGTTTAAGTTAAAATTTTTATTGGAAGAATTATCATGTCCAGACCCATTGAGCATTTACCGCCTTTAGTCAGAAGCCACGCAGCTTATGACACCGCCGCACTGCAGGCGCAGGATGCGGCGCATTTTCTGCATCCGTTCACCGACACCAAAGCGCTCGGCGCCAAGGGCGTGCGCATCATGGTGCGCGGTGAGGGCGTGTATATCTGGGATTCGGAAGGCAAAAAAATTCTCGACGGCATGTCAGGCTTGTGGAATGTGAGCGTCGGTTACGGGCGTAAGGAATTATGCGACGCGGCGTATAAACAAATGTTCGAGCTGCCGTTTTATAACAGTTTTTTCCAAACCACCAACGTACCGGCGGTGCAGCTTTCCACTTTGCTCACGGAAATTTCACCCAAGCATTTCAAGCATGTGTTTTACACCTCGTCCGGTTCCGAAGGCAACGATACCGTGGTGCGCATGGTGCGGCGCTATTGGGATTTGATGGGCAAACCAGAACGCCAAGTCATCATCGGGCGTGTTAATGGTTATCACGGCAGCACCATGGCGGGTGCGTCGCTCGGCGGCATGGCGGGCATGCACGCGCAGGGCGGTTTGCCGATACCGAATATTGCGCATATCCAGCAGCCGTATTATTTCGAGCTGGGTGCTGGCCTGACGCAGGAAGAATTCGGCCTGAAAGCGGCGTCGTGGCTGGAAGATAAAATTTTAGAAATCGGCGCGGACAAAGTCGGCGCGTTTATCGGCGAGCCGGTGCAGGGCGCGGGCGGGGTAATTATTCCGCCGATGAATTACTGGCCGGAGATCCAACGCATCTGTAACAAGTACGACATCCTATTGGTGTCGGACGAAGTGATCTGCGGCTTCGGGCGCTTAGGCCGCTGGTGGGGGAGCGAATATCACGGCGTGAAACCGGATTTGATGACTTTCGCCAAGGGCGTAACCTCAGGCTACATCCCGCTCGGCGGCGTCATGGTCGGCGACCGCGTCGCGGATGTGTTGATCGAAAAAGGCGGCGACTTTAACCACGGTTTTACTTATTCCGGCCATCCGGTCGCTTGCGCCGTGGCGATAGAAAATATCAACATAATCAGACGCGAAAAATTAGTCGAGAAAGTCGATAGCGACACCGGCCCTTATCTGCGGGAGAAATTCACCCAGCTTGCTGATCATCCGCTGGTCGGCATCGCCGAAACGCGCGGGCTGATGGCGGGCTTGGTGTTGGTGAAAAATAAAAACAAAAAACCCATAGAAACATTTGCGCCGGATTTGGAAGTGGGTATGATTTGTCGTGGCTATTGTTTTGCGAACGGCGTGATCATGCGGGCAGTCGGTGATCGCATGATTATCGCGCCGCCGCTGGTCATTACGCGTGGGCAAATCGATGAACTGATTTCACTTATCAAGCATTGTCTCGATTTAACATGGGAAGAGGTAAAAAAACGTAAGTTAGTGTAATTATATAAGTTATTGATTCTATTGAATTTTTCGTAAATGAGTGGATGGTGAAACAAGAATGACCAAGCAGACGGTGCGAATGAAAACAAAAAATCCGCA
>JAYVGF010000350.1:0-1958 GCA_043772415.1 Betaproteobacteria bacterium | reverse complement strand
GCTAAATATTACAGGTCATGTCAAACCGGAAAAAACGGCGCACAATTTGGCTAAATAATCCAAGATGTCTTGGAAATATCAGAACAAACCGATCGACATCCGAGTATTCAGTTTGGTCCGAATCCAGTCGCTTGATCTAAGCTCGTAATTGAATGGCCGTTTTCATTACGAGCGACTGTCCGCAGTGGGGCGAATTTAGCAGTTTGAACGCGCCAATCGAAAGAAGCTGACGATCAAGTATCATAATTCGGGTATGGTTACATTCAAGAGGGGCTGGTGATAACCAGCCCATGGTCAGCGTAAGCCGGGACGGTGGTCAATGCCATGCAGCGGCGGCAATTTGGTGGCCGTCGTCAGCGCGAGCGGTATTGGTGACGACAAAACACAAAATAGTGAAAGTCATTTTGGAGGTTGTCATATTTGGTTCCTCCTGTATGAATGTTTCGTTAAGGCTGGGTTTTGATTGTCCCGAAGTACAAATCGCATCAGGGCTTGAGCCTGTATCCCGTCTTAAACATCCAGGCCACGATGGCCATCGAGGCGATCAGGAAAGCTACCGTCATGCCCAGGCTTAAGCCAAGGCTCACGTCGGCCAAGCCATAAAAACTCCAGCGGAATCCGCTAATCAGATAGACCACGGGATTGAACAGAGCGATTTTTTGCCAGAATGGCGGCAGCATGTTGATGGAATAGAAACTGCCGCCGAGAAAAGTCAGCGGCGTAATGATCAGCAGGGGCACGACTTGCAGTTTTTCGAAGCCATCGGCCCAGATGCCGATAATGAACCCGATGAGGCTGAAGGTCACGGCGGTCAGCACCAGAAACAGCAGCATCCAGAACGGATGATCAATGTGATAGGGCACGAACAAGCGCGCCGTCGCGAGGATGATGAGGCCGAGTATGATTGATTTGCTGGCGGCCGCACCGACATAGCTCAACACGATTTCGGCATAAGAAATCGGCGCCGACAATAGCTCGTAGATGGTGCCGGTGAACTTGGGAAAGTAAATGGCGAACGACGCATTGGAAATGCTCTGCGTCAGCAGTGACAGCATGACCAACCCGGGAACAATGAAGGCGCCGTAGCTGATGCCCTCGACCTCGGCAATGCGCGAACCTATCGCGGCGCCGAATACGACGAAATAGAGGGAGGTCGAAATAACGGGTGAGATGATACTTTGCATCACCGTGCGCCAGGTGCGGGCCATTTCAAATGTATAGATGGCGCGGATTGCCGGGAGGTTCATTGCTTACCTCCGACCAAATCGACAAAGATATCTTCCAGCGAGCTTTGCGAGGTGCTGAGGTCCTTGACCTCGATGCCTGCAGTGCCCAGCTCCTTAAGTAATTCCGAGATGCCCATGTGTTCGCCCTGCGTGTCGTAGGTATAGGTCAACTCAGTGCCGTTATTCGATAACGCTAAATCATAGGCCGATAGTTCGGTCGGCACCCGTTCGAGAGCCTGTTGCAGTTGAAGCGTGAGCTGCTTCTTGCCCAGTCTGCGCATCAGCGCGGCTTTGTCGTCCACCAGAATAATTTCTCCTCTGTTGATGACGCCGATACGGTCGGCCATTTCTTCGGCTTCGTCGATGTAATGCGTCGTCAAGATGATGGTCACGCCAGTGTCGCGCAGCCCGCGCACCAGTTCCCACATGTCGCGCCGCAGAGTGACGTCCACGCCTGCGGTGGGCTCGTCCAAAAATAGTATCTGCGGCTCATGCGACAGCGCCTTGGCGATCATCACGCGGCGCTTCATGCCGCCGGACAAGGTGCGTATCGCGCTGTCTTTCTTTTCCCACAAAGACAGCGCTTTGAGGGTTTTTTCAATATGCGCGGGGTCCGCGCGTTTGCCGAATAAGCCACGGCTGAAAGATACCGTTGCCCATACGGTTTCAAAAGCATCGGTGGTGAGTTCTTGCGGCACCAGACCGATCAGGGATCGGGAGGCACGGTAGTCG
>JAYVGF010000349.1:0-1840 GCA_043772415.1 Betaproteobacteria bacterium | reverse complement strand
TCCTGAAAAGCTGATTATTAAGACGAATAGAAAAGTCAATTAAATCAAATAGTTACATACAAACAAAGAGCGAAAAACTTCCCGCCTGTGCGGGAAATTTTTTGCGAATAAAGCTGTAACGCGACGCGTAAAATGTTTAAATCGCCATAAATACTGGGTTTCAGATTCGTGATTAGGAACACTTCACTGTCTGTAAATCCGACGTTGACATTAGAACGGCATTTTGTCAGGATGATTCATGCACTTTACTATTCTTGGTGAGTTAACGCATGTAGAAACTTTTGCGATCAGCTCCGCCATTCGTGAATTGGCTCGTCTTAAAAAGTATTATGGAAAAGGGCGCTGGCGTAAACGCAAGGGTGTCGCCAAAGTTCGCTTAAGTGATGGCTCGGTTCGTCTCGCAGAATTGCATTGGTACGAAGCGACCGGTATTGGTAAAAAGGAATTCAAGATCAAGCGTTTTATTGAGGAAATTTCATGATGAAAAAACACAGTCAGCAAATGATGGTGTGCTTGGAGAACGAGGGCTACGAAGCCTCGCTGGAAAAACGTAAGCTCTACATCGCGCTTATCGATGAAGATGCGGCCAAACACAAATTAGTCCGAATAATTGATGAGTCGGGCGATGATTATCTTTACCCCGCTGGTTTTTTTTCCATGATTGAATTACCGCCAGGCTTGCGCCGCGCAGTGATGATGGCTGCCTAACTGGGTGGATCCAAACCGACGACAGCGGCGCCCTGGTCAAGCAATACAGCTATGAACCCTATGGCGAAACCGCCAGCACCGATGAAGCCAACGACCAGAGCTACCAGTATACCGGGCGCGAGAACGACGGCACGATACAGAAAATTTTTGAGAAGCATGGAGTGAGTTATCAGCAGCCGATGTACGCAAAAAAATCTTGGGAAGCACATCGCAAAAAAATATAATATATTAAATAGGTTATATTGAACTGTCGGCAGGCCGTGAAAAAAAAATCCCCGCTAGTCAGGCTGTGTAATAAGTCCCTAGCAATCATCCCGAAAGACCTCTACAACGCCAAGTGATAGAGGGCTTTTTTTAGGAGACGGCCACAGCCTGCTGAGCCGGGTTTTTTTGTGTTTCAGTTGGGCAATAATTTACCCCATAAAGCCTACATTGCTGCTGTTGAAATTGCCGAGATTAGGCAACACATATTGCATATCGGTCGCCGATACGCCGAACCAGCTTGCCAGTGTCGCGGCAAATTGATCGGTAGAAGTCGTCGGTAACCAGCGACCTTCGTCGGATACATCGTCAGGGCTATTTGCGCCGATGCCTAATGTCGGAAAGGTGCCGTAAGTCGTGCCGCCTTTTACTGCGCAGCCAATAATTAAATAGTGGTTGCCCCCTGCGTGATCGGTGCCGCCGCCGGATGCTGGCAGTTAAGGTGCGGCCGAAATCTGATTGGGTGAAGGTGGTCACGTTGTTGGATAAACCTATCGCATCGATCGCATCTTGAAATGCTTTTAAGGCAACGCCTAATGGGGCGAACAAATTATCTTGCTGACCGAGTTGTCCGTAATAGGTGTCGAGGCCCTGTAGTTGTACGAAAAATACTCGTCACTTATTATCCCAACGCGCCATGGCCTTCAATGACTCTGGCGGCTGGTTTGCGCGGATACGCGAAAATTTTATTTTTTTAGGTGTGGTAACGCACAGTCATTCAGGTGATTGACGTGGATTATGAAAAAACTACTAAAACCCTTTATTTAAATCCGGCGGATTCAAGTTCGAAGTGCAACTGCTCGGGGTATTTTGGTATAACGCAATTCCACGCCGAATAATACCTCATGCGGTGATCTGAACCCCAACACCT
>JAYVGF010000348.1:0-8653 GCA_043772415.1 Betaproteobacteria bacterium | reverse complement strand
TCGGATGGGAGTGATGGTAGTGACGCCAACCGTTGCTTGAACCACCGCAACGCGTGCGCGCGGCGCACCCTACCTTTGTCATCCTGAGCGATAGCGAAGGATCTGCTTTTCGATGTTGATTTGACGCTCGTAACAGCAGATTCTTCGCTATCGCTCAGAATGACAGGAAAAAATAATTCGGAGAGCGAGCATTGCCCACCCTTCTGCGCCGTCGCTATTTTTGCTGCCTAGCGGGGGCAGTCGTCGAGCACATGTTTGAGCTACGCGGTGATGACGATTTCAAATGAAGGTGCCAGCGAGTTTGTGCTCGACGCAACCGGTTCAATAAAAGCGGCGGTAGCAGAAATAGCGCGGCAACAAAAACCTAAAACAAAAAACAGCGCGGCGGGTTCGCGTTTTTTGGTTATTTTTTGGCGAAGCAAAAAAGTGAAAGCCGCCGGGCTACCCCCGGCAATCTCAATCAAACCATAGCGGTAACCGACATGTTAAGAAATTCATGACACCCATCCCCACCCTAACCCTCCCCTTGAAAGGGAGGGGACGTGGTGTGTCGTAGGCTGGCGCTGATAAGCCCAGCGTATTTAGATAATGGCTATGCTTTCCATTTGTGACGCTGCATGCTTCACCCCATCCCTACCTTCGCCCGTCAAGAGGGAAGGAGCTAGGGCATCTGCTGTTCGGCACAGTAGGTGGTGAACCTAAAAGGGTTACGCGTGCGCGCGGCGCACCCTACCCCTTGTCATCCTGAGCGATGGCGAAGGATCTGCTTTTCGCTTTTGACTTGACGCGCGTAACAGCAGATCCTTCGCTATCGCTCAGGATGACAGGCATATTAGAATTACTCCCCCTTCCTGCTATAATCCCCCCTTAAATCAACTCACCAAACTGCCCATCATGGAAGCCGAACGCTTAAACCTTATTGCCAACCAACTTACCGACATGAACACGCGCGCGGCTGAGTTGCGGAGGTATCTTTGACTTCGATACGAAAAAAGAACGGCTGATCGAAGTCAGCCGCCTCGCGGAAGACCCGGCGATCTGGAACGACGCGAAGCGCGGGCAGGAGTTGGGCAAGGAAAAAAAATTACTCGATTCGACCGTGACCACGCTGGAGAAACTCACTAGTGGGCTATCCGATGCGCAGGAAATTTTCACCATGGGTCGCGAGGAAAACGACGACGCGACTTTGATCAGCGTTGAAAGCGACCTGCATAAACTTTCCGCCATCGTGGAAGACATGGAATTCCGCCGCATGTTTTCCAACCCGATGGACCCGAACAATTCCTTCATTGATATTCAAGCCGGCTCCGGCGGCACCGAGGCGCAGGATTGGGCGTCGATGCTGGAGCGCATGTATATGCGCTACTGCGAGCGCAAGGGTTTCAAAGTTGAAATATTGGAACGCTCGGATGGCGAAGTCGCCGGTATCAAAAGCGCGTCGCTGAAAATCACCGGCGATTACGCTTACGGTTTTTTGCGCACTGAGGTCGGCGTACATCGCCTGGTGCGCAAGTCGCCGTTCGATTCGGGCAATCGCCGCCATACTTCTTTCGCCAGCGTGTTTGTCTATCCCGAAGTCGATGACTCGATAGAAGTCGATATCAACCCGGCGGATTTGCGCGTTGATACCTTCCGCGCATCCGGCGCGGGCGGTCAGCATATTAACAAAACCGATTCAGCGATTCGCATTACTCATAACCCGACCGGCATCGTGGTGCAATGTCAGAATGACCGCTCGCAACACCGCAACCGCGCTGAAGCGATGGCGATGTTGAAATCGAAATTGTATGAACTCGAATTGCGCAAACGCCAAGATGCGCAGCAAAAACTCGAAGACAGCAAGACCGATATCGGCTGGGGACATCAGATACGCTCGTATGTGCTCGACCAATCGCGCATCAAAGACTTGCGCACCAACTATGAAGTCGGTAACACTCAGGGCGTGCTTGATGGTGATCTATTAGACGATTTCATCTCAGCTTCGCTGAAACAAGGCGTATAAAAAATTTAATTAAATCAAATGGTTATAAAAATATCATGATCGATCCAAAAGACTTCCCCGACACGAATCAAATTATCGAAGAACGCCGCGCGAAACTGAATGCGATGCGCAAAATCGGCAACGCATTTCCCAATGATTTTGATCGCAAGCATTACGCTGACGCGCTAACAAAAGAGTATGGCGACAAATCGAAAGAAGATTTGGAAGCGACCCCGGTGCAGGTCGCTGTCGCGGGTCGAATGATGTTAAAACGCGTAATGGGAAAAGCCAGTTTTGCCACGGTGCAGGACATGGGCGGCCAGATCCAACTTTACATCAGCAACGACATCACCGGCGAGGCGGAACACGAAGCGTTCAAACATTATGACCTCGGCGACATCCTCGGGGCAGAAGGCACGCTGTTCAAAACCAAAACTGGCGAGCTGTCGGTGCGCGTGACTAAAGTGCGTTTGTTGTCGAAAGCGCTGCGCCCGCTGCCGGAAAAATTTCACGGCCTCGCCGATCAGGAACAAAAATACCGTCAGCGTTATCTCGATTTGATCACCAACGAAGGCGCGCGCAAAGTGTTTGCCACTCGCTCGAAAATTATTCAGGCTATACGCGAGTTTTTAGTTGAGCGCGGCTATCTCGAGGTCGAAACGCCCATGATGCACCCGATACCCGGCGGCGCGGCGGCGAAGCCGTTCAAGACCCACCACAACGCGCTCGACATGGAAATGTTCATGCGCATCGCGCCTGAGCTTTATCTCAAGCGCCTAGTCGTCGGCGGCATGGAAAAGGTATTCGAGATCAATCGCAATTTCCGCAACGAAGGCATGTCGGTGCGCCACAATCCCGAATTCACCATGCTGGAATTTTACGAAGCGTATCGCGATTACCAATATTTAATGGACCTGACCGAAGCCATGTTCCGCGACGTCGCGATGAAAGCCCTGGGCACGACGCAAATCAGTTACGCCGGCAAGCCGCTCGATTTGGGTAAACCGTTTGAACGCTTGACGATTACTGGCGCGATCAAAAAATATTTCCCCCATTACACCGACGCGCAGCTAAGCGACCGCGCATTTCTTACCACCGAAATCACCCGTCTTGGCGAAAAATATAAACCGACTGACGGTATCGGCGGCTTGCAATTATCGTTATTCGAAGCGACTGCGGAATCACTGTTATGGGATCCAACCTTCATCATCGACTACCCCGCCGAAGTCTCGCCGCTCGCGCGACGCAACGACCACACGCCGGAAACCACCGACCGCTTTGAATTATTTATCGTCGGCCGCGAAATCGCCAACGGTTTTTCCGAGTTGAACGACGCAGAAGACCAAGCCGCACGCTTCATGGAACAAGTAAAACAGAAAGACGCAGGCGACGCGGAAGCCATGCATTACGACGCGGAATATGTACTGGCGCTGGAACACGGCATGCCGCCGACGGCGGGAGAAGGCATTGGTATCGATCGCTTGGTGATGTTGCTCACCGACAGCCCGAGCATCCGCGATGTGATTCTGTTTCCGCAGATGCGGCCGCAGGGTTGAAAAGAGAAATGGTCGTAGCTTCGGCCTGAACGTCCTTCCCTTTTGCAAAGGGAGGCTAGGAGGGATTTGAGTAGGGTGCAGGATTCACCCGCTGCTAACTCACCCGACCGCAAGGGCAGAAGATTCAAGCGGCGTAAGTATTTTTCAGACGTCAGCGAACACCCATCCCCACCCTAACCCTCCCCTTGAAAGGGAGGGAATTTCTTGATTGGTTCTGTAGGCTGGGCTGAGAAGCCCATCGTCTTTTCGATTTATCAGATTAACTGTAGAGTTGAACTTTTGCGCAGACTCCACCCTTGTTAAATCCCTCCTAGCCTCCCTTTTTCTAAGGGAGGAACGGGTTACGAATAAATCCTCCGTTTACCCGCATATTTTTCGCCGCATTCAACGTCATCAGATTTAGCTCTTCAAGAGTGAAGCGTAATTGATTTGCGGATTTTGTAGGAGGTTGATAAGCCCAGCGTCTTTTCAATTGAGCAGCATGCTGGGCTTATCAGCCCAGCCTACGTCACGGTAGCGTGCGCACTGCGAGCGATACCAACTGGTGACGTGCGCGGAGCGCGGTGGGCACGCTAGGGCACCCTTGGAAAAAACTGTCATTGAACCTGAAAAACGAAAAGCAGACTCTTCACTCTGCTCAGAATGACGGATGATTATTTCGCCGACGTGTCGTCCTGCCACAAGCCGAAAATATTACCTTCGGTGTCTTTGAAAAACGCCAGATAGCCAGCATCCGGGACTGTAAATTTCGGGACGACGATTTGCCCGCCCGCCTCAATTACTTTTTTTTCGTAGTCATCCACTGATGGCACGCTGATGCTGTTGACTACGGGTTGTTGCGGATGTTTGCGCTGCATGATGGCGCCGTTGATGCCGGGCGTGTTGGGGTCGCCGGTGTTGGCGAACCAATAATCCTGATCGCCGAATTGCTTCATGTCCCAACCGAACACACCAGCATAAAACTCGTTGGCGCGTTCGGTGTTGTCGGCGGGGATTTCAAAATGCACTACACGAAGCATGGTTTATCTCGTAAAAAAATTCAATATAATCAAATAGTTATGTCAAATCAATTTCACCACTTGTTTGCCGAAATTTTCGCCTTTTAATAAACCGATGAACGCCTTCGGCGCGTTATCCAAACCTTGCGCGACGCTCTCGCGATATTTTAATTTGCCTGTGACGATGTAGCCGCCGAGCTCTTTCAGTGCTTGCGGCCACACTTCCATGTGCTCGGAAACAATGAAGCCTTGCAGCTTGATGCGATTGACCAAAAACGAGCGGATGTTTTTGAACCCATAAGGCTCGCCGTTGTATTGCGAGATCAAACCGCAAAGGGGAATGCGGCCGAAGGCGTTCATCCGGCGCAACACGTTATCCAGAATTTCGCCGCCGACGTTGTCGAAATAAATATCCACGCCTTTCGGTGTGGCTTCTTTGAAATCGACAAACCAGGTCTCTTTTTTATAGTCGATGCACGCGTCGAATCCCAACTCTTTCACCACATAATCGCACTTCGCTTGCCCGCCCGCGACGCCGACTGCGCGACAACCTTTTAATTTTGCCAACTGGCCTACCACGCTACCGACTGCTCCGCTTGCGGCGGATACAACCACGGTCTCGCCGGGTTTCGGTTCGCCGATTTGCGTCAATCCGTACCATGCCGTGACGCCAGGCATACCAACCGAACCGAGATAGACCGAGGCGGGAATATGCGTAGTATCGACTTTCATCAAGCCCGCGCCATCGGACACGCCGTATTGCTGCCAACCGTACATGCCGACCACCATGTCGCCGACTTTGAATTTCGGATTTTTCGATTCGACTACTTCACCCACCGTGCCGCCTATCATCACTTCGTTCAAGCCTTGGCTGGCAGCATAAGACTTCGAATCATCCATACGCCCGCGCATATAAGGGTCGAGCGAAAGGAAATGATTACGCACCAACACTTGTCCATCGGCCACTGCTGGAATATCCGTTTCAACAATTTTGAAATCCGATTCTTTTACCGCGCCTTGCGGGCGCGCTGCCAACAATATTTGTTTGTTTTTACCTTGCATGTTCCCGCTCCATTTTTTTGAAATTAGATTTCGTAATCGACCAACACACGCTGCTCGCGCACTGCGCCGATAAACGGCGCGACGGCCAAGTGCAGCGGATGGTGATGATACGCCGCCAACGCCTCGCGGCTGTCGAATTCAGAATATAGCACCACGTCATACGACGCGTCGGTTTGACTGAAGTCGATGCCGACTTCCAGCTTGATCATGCCGGGAATCAGGCCGTTCAAGGCTTCGAGGTTTTGTTTAACCAAGTTGGCGTTGGCCGCTTTATCCGCGTTTTCGGCTTGATGTTTTAACTTCCACATCACGATGTGTTTAATCACGGCTCAGTTTCTCTAAAGTAATGGTGGAGACAAAAACGTTCTTGCGTAAAAATTACCCGCTGAATTATAAATTATTATTTCACCGAGTAAATTATTTAATTGATTATAATCAATAAGTTATACTATTATAGGCATCAGTTTTACTGTAATATTTTGATTATAAAAGCATATTTTCCAGAAGCTATTAACTTATTGATTATATTGGTTATTTTTTATAATCCCACTACACTCTCAATCCGAAAACCAGTTACCCGGTTTCTGATTTGCTATCCGTGAATATTGTCGCGCCGCTGTGCACCGTGGCGGGGAGACTGTGTACGATTGCTATGTTGAAAGGCGAAGCGGGAATACATTTTCTAGGTGAACAAGAAATGCCGTGGGTGGCGGTAAATGCAAAGAGCCACCTAAGTGGCCCATTGACGGAAAAAAATGAGATTATGTGACTAGTTGATTATATGGAATTATTAACACGTCTGCACGGTGCAGTTTTTCTCGTCAGCAGGCGCAGCGCCTTTTGCCAACGCCGGGCCATCCGACGCATACACGCGAGCAAGACTGGCAATAAATTTTTCCGGTGCTTGATAGCCGACCACTTGACGGCCTTTCAATTCATTCCCTGCACCATCGAAAAATATAATCCCCGGCGGACCAAATAATCCAAATCGTTTAAGCAAGGCTTTGTCGTCGTCATTATTCGCCGTCACGTCGGCCTGTAACAACACGGCATCTTTCAATTGTGCCTGTACCTTTTTATCGACAAACGTATCGTGCTCCATCTCTTTGCACGACACACACCAGTCGGCATAAAAATCCAGCATCACGGTTTTGCCTGCCGCTTGTTTGATGCGCGCATCCAGCGCGGCCACATTGGCCACGCGGTCAAATTTAAGCGAAGCCGAAGTTGCATTGGCAACCGTACCGCTACTGCCTTTGAAACCGGCCAACGGTTGCAAGACATCGCGGCCGCCGCTCAAAGCGCCGATCACCAAGGCTACGCCGGCCAGCAACGCAATCACGCCCGCGCCTTTCCACAACCGATGCCAGCCGGAAGAATCGGCAGGTAATGGATCGATAGCACTTAGATACATAGCGGAAATAATCAACAAAGCCGCCCACAACAACATATGCGCAACCGGTGGAATCACTGGCGAGATGAGCCAGATCGCCACGCCGAGCAACAATACACCGAAGAATTTTTTCACCGCTTCCATCCACATACCGGCTTTAGGCAGCAGGGTTCCCGCAGAAGCGCCGATCAACAACAGCGGCACGCCCATGCCTAATGACATGGCGAACAACGCTGAACCACCGAGCACCACGTCCTGGGTTTTACTGATATAGAGCAAGGCACCGGCCAGCGGCGCGGCCACACACGGGCCGACGATCAACGCGGACAACGCGCCCATGACAAACACGCCGGTAAACTTGCCGCCTTTAAGATTATTGCTGGTATTGGATAATTTGCTTTGCAGTGCGCCGGGCAATTGCAGCTCATAAAAACCAAACATGGAAAAAGACAGCGCGACAAACACCAAGGCAAACGTGCCGAGCACCCAAGGGTTTTGCAAGGAGTTGGAAATCAGATTACCCGTCATGCCCGCTGCGACACCGGCAGCGGAATAAGTAATCGCCATGCCCAGGACATACGCAACCGAAAGCAGGAAGGTATGCATACGCGTGCCATTCGCGCCGTGCCCGACAATAATGCTGGACAAAATAGGAATCATCGGGAATACGCAAGGCGTGAAAGACAAACCGAGGCCGAGCACAAAAAAGCTGAACAGCAACACAGCAAAACTTTTATTTTTAAATAAGCCGGCGAATTGGTCAGTCTCGGATTCAGGAGCCAGAGCGGTTGCGGCCTTGCTGGCTGGCGCTGATGATGCGTTACCGGCGTTCGCCACCGCACCAGTGAAATTCACTTTGAAGATTTTTTTCTGCGGCGGATAACACAATCCTTTTTCGCTACAGCCCTGATAACTTACCTGCAAATCTACGGCCCCTTCTGCGGCAACCGGTTTAAGTTCAAATGCGGCCTGGAAAGGATGATGGTAAACCTCGACTTTACCGAAGCTAGGATCATTTTTAATATCGCCAGCGGGCAAAGTCACGGCACTTAATGCCCCCTCAGCCGGATTTTTCAAACCAAAATTCAAACGCTCGCGGTAGAGGTAATAGCCTTCTGCCGGCGCGAAATCCACCAACACTTTATTGTTCTCATTACGGAATGAAACCTTGAAAGCCTGCTCTACCGGCAAGAAATCATCTTCATTGCTGGTAAATTTAGAATTGGATTCCAAGGCTTTTTGCAACGTATTGGTAGCGGGTTTTGCGGCAGGCTCAGCCCATGCCACTGTCCCAGCAATTAGTAATAGCCATAAGAGAAGGCGCATATCCACTCCAATTTAAACTTAATATAATCAATGCATTGTAGAAGCTAACTACAAAGCAGCTTAACATATTATGCGCTGTTTTTGCGAAACAAACCGTATTGTGGGAATATGTTCCCAGAAATACAAACGTCTATTTTTCTTATTTTAAAAATCCCAAGCGCCAAAAAATAGGCCCTACAAAAAACATAACGAAATCATCTCTATTTATTTAGGTAGGAGTTGCTACAATCGCGCAAGTTCATTGCACATCTGTCTAGCAAACCTATTATCCGCCTCTTTCCGAAACGCCAAAACATGCCAAATTGTCATCGCCTTTTCCAACTTGCCTTACTTATTA
>JAYVGF010000347.1:0-3454 GCA_043772415.1 Betaproteobacteria bacterium | reverse complement strand
TGCATCTGGCTTTTCATTAGTTGAACTTCTGATTGTAATAGTCATCCTGGGGGTCGTCGCGAAAGTGGCGATCCCCATGTTTTCTTCAGTCTCGGACGAAACCAAGCTCGACAATGCAGCCAATGAAATTATCCAGGCTTTGCGTTTCGCGCGCAGTGAATCAATGCGGCTAGGCGCAACGCCTTGCATTGAAGCGGGCATTCAGCCAAATACTGTAAACAGTGTAGGTATAAAAGGTTGGACGACAAATACTTCCAGCGCAGCCAGTTTCGTTATTTATCACCCGTTAGAGAAAAAAGACTATCAATACACTATGGGACAGGTGGCCAATACTGAAGGCGTAGTCGTTAGCAGCGTCACGCTTAAACCCACTCCAAAGTTGGGTTGGGGAGGTAGCGTGTTTTTTTGTAATGGTGGTGGCAATCCGTATACGTGGGCACCTCTCAATCCCGTATTCTCCCAATACTATGATTTGATTAGTGGCAGTATTGTCCTGACATACAACGGTAAAAACCGGACTATCAATATTAACCCTTTAGGTAATGTGTACTGAACATTTCATGAGACTCTACCACCAAGATAAGTTTTCCAAGTCGGACAGTGGCAAAATCGGCAAAGCCGCGCAAGAACTGGGGCTTTCCCTGGCAGAAGTATTAGTAGCCATCACCTTGCTCATGATCATGATCGTGCCCGCAATGAATGCGCTAACGGAAGGCGTGCTGGCGTCGCGCATTCACGGTGACCAAGCTAGCGCCGCACGTAAAGTGCAAAATAAAATGGAAGAAATTCTTGCGCGCTCATTTTACAAACTGGATACGGACACTTATACAGTCAACAACACCAATCCTGTAGCCGTCACTTTTCCTCTTGCCGTACCCTCAGCATCGCCGTCGCTAATGGATGACAGCGGCTACTCTGATACTGATTTTGATGTGTATATTTTTCGCTGCAAAAATAATGCGGGCGCGATGGTATATGACCCTCCTCCCAATCAAACAAAACGGCTTTGCATACAAATCAAGCCTAAAGGCGAGAGCCGAGTTGTACTGCAAACAATAAAAACCTGAACATGAAACTCAACCCCCTCGTACAACAAGGCTACACGCTGGTGGAAATGCTGATAGTGCTCGTCCTATCCGTGATCATTATTGTGCCGCTCTATCAAGCATTGAGTGAAACTATGCTGGTGAAAAAAAATACCAACGCGATGAATGATCTGCAGCAGCAAAGCCGGTTTGCGCTATCTCAGTTGGAAACCTTTATCACCGCGTTGCCAAAAACTGCAATCGTTTCTACCACACCCTTCAATAAAATTACCGGCAGTTCCAGCATCATGCTGTGCCCATCCACATCACAACTCATCTCCAGCGTCTCAGGGAATTGCGGCAATGCCGATAATGTGGTGCTGGCAAGTAGTGTGGCCACTTTTACCGCGCAGAGATTAACACCACCACCAAATGTCGTTTACGAAAAAACCTTAATTGGTATCAAACTTGTATTACAAGAAACCAATGGACCGAACTCTGTCGATGTCACAGCAAAATTTATCCAAGGCGGGCCATAATCATGGTCAAGCGTAAAGGGTTTGTATTATTACCCGTGGTGGTCGGCTTAACGCTGATCGCCGCCATTGCCTATTACCTCACGCGCGAAGGCGCGATGAATGTCGATATTAATTCTTCGGAAATTAAAATAGCAGATGCGCGCAATATCGCCGAAGCTGGTTTTCGTTACAAGCAACAACAATTGGAGTCGCTCGGCTGCACGGGATATTCCACCGCGTTCGAGACGGTAAATATAGATATCAATCATTCATTTAGTGTGAAGGCTGGCGCAACTGGCGGCACTAACTTGGAAATATCTTCCGATGGAATAATTGGCGACACAAAAGTAAACGTAAGCAATCCTAATACAGCCATTTATAGTGACTTTAGTCAATTAGCCACCTTCACAAAAGGCAACGGCCTTGAAGATACTTTTATTGATAGCCAAGCCACCATCCCTAACACTGGCGCAACAACACTTAAATTATTCGGCGGCACTGGTTTGCCCGCGAAACGACCGCTACTCTATTTCGACATTAGCACCATCCCCCAAGGCAGCACTGTAATTACTGCCAAATTAACAATGACCGTACCCACCGCCCCTCTTATTCCTGCCACAGTTGGTGTATATAAGCTCACTTCTAAATGGGATTCAATGACCGCGACTTGGGCATTGACCGACGGCAAATTCTGGGCAAATGGCGCCTTTAGCCCAGCTGATTATGTAGCACCTGCCACACCGTCATCTAATCTCTATATTTCTACTACGGGTCAACAAAATTTTGATGTGAAAGGGCTAGTCAGCGAATGGGTAAATAATCCCAGCACTAACCATGGCTTGGTGCTGGCACCTACGACGAATACTGCCGATATTGCTTTTGCCAGCAACGAAACCACTACCTCCACGCCTCCCAGCCTAGAGGTAACCTACAAGGCGCCGAGAAAACATATTCTTCTAAAAGGAAATACCGGCCAGGATAGTTACATAGCAGTTCAGGACACGGGAGGCACTGGCGGGGCCAGCAGAAACGTTGCCCAAAACAATTTTGGCGATGACCCAGAACTCGTATTAGACAACGGCGGCAAGGTTGCCCACCCTTTAATCAAATTTGATCTTTCATCTATTCCGGCAGGTGCAAAATTAAATTATGCCAACCTCATCCTCACCGTTTCTACTATGCCAGGGGAAGCTTGCATAAAAACAACCGGAATTGTTCCTTATGGAACCGCTTACACCTCTGTTCATAAAATGTTGCAGGATTGGAAAGAAGGAACGGGGAAGTCTCTCGCGCTGACTAACAACGGTGTAAGTTGGGAAATGGCTGATAAATCCAGTACTGCTAATTGGGCCTTTGCGCCTAATCTGCCAGTAACATCTACCGATCCAAATAACCCATTTTATTGTTCAAATGATTCAAATGTTAATACTGCTGGGAACACACAAGGCGGCAATTACGACGTTACATATGATACGAAATACCTTCAATATGACACCACCTTTAACCCCATAGATTTTTATAAAGACCCAACAAATCCAAAAATTGCCGTTAAGGACAAGATTACCTGGAACATCACCAATATCATGAGCGAGTGGCTGGCTTTGACGGAGACGGTTTCAACCTCCAACAAAGATAAAAAAGCGAATTTCGGGCTAATGGTTCGTGCCGACTCGGCATTGAAGCAATCAAAATTTTATAGCTTTAACAATAGCGACCCACAACTGCACCCTCGCATTGAGCTAGGCTATTACATGCCCTGCAATGCACTCAAACCAGTTGCAATAGATACTTACTTTACGCCTGTTTCCATTTTTAAGAATCAGACATCCAAGCTGAGCATTAAACTGACCAACCCTAATAACACGCTGATGACGATTACATCCGGGAAAAATGTTCTTCCTCCGAACCTCA
>JAYVGF010000346.1:0-3054 GCA_043772415.1 Betaproteobacteria bacterium | reverse complement strand
GATTTACCGATGCCGCGGGTGGAGCCGGTGATGAGGGCTACTTTGCCGGTTAAGTCGAACATGAGGTTTCCTTTTTTGATTACTGGATTCCCGCCTGCGCGGGAATGACGTTACTTTAAGTTTATGGTTAGCTGAACGAACAGCAGATTCTTCGCTAACGCTCAGAATGACAAGTGGCAAATGTTGTAGATTTTCCTCTGTGGTAAGTTTTTTTAATTTACAAAACCAGGTGGTGGCACAAAGCCGCCGGTCACTTCGCCCATCAATCGCGCAAATTCTATCGTCGTGTAATCTTCCAGATACGGCCCGATGATTTGGATGCCGACCGGCAAGCCGTTGGTCGCCAAACCGGTGGGCGCGACGGTCGCGGGCAAATGCGCTAGCGTTGCCAGGCTGATCCATGCCATCTGGTCCCAATAAGAATGTTGCTGGCCGTTGATGCTGATGGTACGGCTGATCATGTCTTCGCTGTGGTCATGCGGGAAGGCGCACACCGGATTGACCGGGCAGAGCAACACGTCGTATTCGCGGAAAAATAAATCCCATCCGGCGCGGTGGTGCTGCCGCGCTTCGTTGGCGCGCAGCCACTCGCGGTGGCGCAAGGTGGCGTAGCGCGCCATGCGCGCAGGCAAGCTTTGGTCATCCGGTTTCAAGCTGTTGGCTTGATCGATCAGTTTTTGAAATTCCGCAGGCGGCAGTCCAGCGAGGCTCACCGGCCACAGCATGCGCAAATAATCATTGAACACTTTGTCGAGAGCGAAGTCGGGTTTCGCGTCCTCGACTTGTACGCCTGCGCTGCGAAGTGCCGCTACGGTTTTTTCCAGTTGCGCTTTGACCGGTGCGTCGAGTGGAAAGCTGTCGTCGTGCAGCCAGGCGGCAACTTTGAATTGTTTTAACGATTTATGTCGCGGCGGCGGTAATTGTAATTTCCACGCGATCGCTTTGTCTTCCAGCGGGCCGGCAGTAATGTCGAGCGCGAGCGCCAGATCTTCCGCGCTACGCGCCAGCGGGCCCATTACGCCAAGGTCTGTCTCTCCCAAAGTGCCCGGTGGACCGGGTATGTGCCCGCGCGATGGCACGATGCCCCAAGTTGGTTTGTGTCCGTAGATGCCGCAGAAATGCGCCGGCGTCCTGATCGAGCCGCCGATGTCGCTGCCGAATTCCAGCGCGGTTAAACCTGCCGCGACGGCTGCTGCCGCGCCGCCGCTCGAACCGCCAGGCGTGCGCGTAACGTCCCACGGATTATTGCTCACGCCGAAAATGTCGTTATAGCTTTGCAAGTCGGATGCGAATTCGGGCACATTGGTTTTGCCCATGAACACCGCGCCTGCGTCCATCAGGCGCTGTGCAGCGATAGCGGTATTTTTTGGCACATGCTTGGAAAATATTTTCGCCCCCGCCGTAGTGCGCAAGCCGGAAATCTCGAACGTATCTTTAATCGTCATCGGCACGCCGTGCAACGCGCCATCGCCGTTGCCATTTTTTAACGCAAGGTCGGCAGCATGCGCAATCGTTCGCGCGCCCTCTTTTTCCAATGTCACCACAGCATTCAACGCCGGATTATATTTTTCAATGCGCGCAAGATAAAGATCCAGCAATTCACGGCTGCTGATTTTTTTCTCGCGGATCATGTGCGCGAGTTCGGTAGCGGTTTTGAAGGCAATAGTCATTATTATATAACCTATTGATTTAATTAAATAATATATTATTTCTTTGGTTGCAGTGGTGCCGCGCCAAGATGCATGCCGCTATCCACCAATATCGTTTCGCCCGTTACCAATCCTGCGCCTTCCAGCAACCACACGGCGACACTGGCGACATCATCCGGCGTGGCGGAGGCGTGCAATGGCGTGCTGTCGATATACTGCTGGCGATATTTTTCGTAGCGTTCTGCACCCAAACCCTCTTTCAACCAGCGGCCTTCGATGAAGCCGGGGCACACCGCGTTGACGCGTATCTCCGGCCCCAAGGCGCGCGCCAAAGATTTGGTCATGGTGTTAAGCGCGCCTTTCGAGGCCGAGTAAGCCACCGAGGAGCCATTGCCCATTAAGCCTGCGATGGACGACATATTCACCACCGCACCGCGACCTTGTTTGCGCATCGCTTCGGCGCAAGCACGCACCATTTGAAATGCGCCGATGACGTTGACGGAATAAATGTCGATGAAATCCTGCGCGTCGAGCTCTTCCAATTTATGGTGATCGACGAATTTGGTTTTGCCCGCGTTGTTAATGAGGCCGTCGATGCGCCCCCATTTATCCAGCGCGGCTTGCGCCATGCGGCGGCAATCGGCGTCGATAGCGACATTGCCTTGCACCACGATGGCTTCGCCGCCCAGCGCGGCCACCTGCTGCGCGACGCTTTCTGCTTCGGTTTTGCTGGAGCTATAGTTGATGACGACACGGCTGCCTTTTTTCGCCAGCAACAAGGCGCAAGCTGCGCCGACGCCGCTGGAGGAGCCTGTGACTATGACAACAGCGTTTTTGAGTTCCACGATTTATCTTTATATTAAGGGGTTGAGGGTGCATCATGACTGTAGCTGCTTTCTAAAATCTGCGCAATTGGCTTTGCTGCATAGCAGCTTTGATCGTGACATAGCGCATCGCTATACTCAAACGCTACAAGCGGAAAATAGGTCGAGGAAAAAACATGCAAGCACGTCATTTCGATTTCTGGCCCAAAGGCGTACCGCACCAATTGGCGCTGCCGGAGACCACGCTTTATTACAATCTCGAAGTTTCCGCTGCGCGCTATCCGAATAAGCACGCCATATCATATTACGGCGCGAGCATGACCTATGCCGAATTAAAAAGCCAAGTTGAGCAACTCGCTGGCTATTTACAACAAGATTGCGGCGTGAAAAAAGGCGACCGTATTGTTCTCGATATGCAAAACAGCCCGCAGTTTGTGATTGCGTATTACGCGATTTTGCGTGCTGATGCCGTTGTGGTGCCGGTGAATCCGATGAATCTGACGGAAGAACTCAAACATTACGTCAGCGATTCAGGCGCCCGCGTGGCAATTTGCGGACAGGAATTATTTCCGCGTGTAGGC
>JAYVGF010000345.1:0-1550 GCA_043772415.1 Betaproteobacteria bacterium | reverse complement strand
GCCTACATAGGTGTGATGTGGTGTAAGGCGAAAACGCAATTTCTGATCGCTGTTAAAAATTTCGCGCCAGCTTTCGCGCACAGCTTCATAACCGGCAATAGGCGCGCCTTGCGGGTGGATGCAGACAACGTCTTCTTCGTTTGACCACACCGCCATCATCGCGTCCACATCCGTTTGTTCGAACGCTTCGTAGAACGCGGCTTCGGCTTCTTGCGGTGTGGAATAGAATTTTGTTTTCATAAGGTAGTCTGGCGCGGTATTGACTAGAGTATAGCAGTCAGTGCTTTGATTATTAAGGTTTATTTTAATACATTTCCATCGCTTCTGGTGAGGCTTATTATTGCCTATTGAGACTTACTACTTTATTGGTGGCTGGTTCAACATCGACTAATCTATAAGTTGTGGCAAAATAATTCTAAGCTATGCTATTTCCACCAAGGAGAATTTCCCATGAAGCTGAGCATCAACGGACAAACCAAAGACGCAGACGTCACGCCGGACACGCCCCTGCTGTGGGTGTTGCGCGACTCGCTCAAAATGACGGGCACGAAATACGGTTGCGGTATGGCTTTGTGTGGAGCATGTACGGTGCATATCGATGGCAATCCGGTGCGCGCCTGCAGCACGCCAGTGTCAGCGGCGGAAGGCAAAAAAATTACCACCATCGAAGCCATCGGCGCCTCGCCGGTGGGTCAAGCGGTGCAAGCGGCGTGGCTGAAACTCGATACGCCACAATGCGGTTATTGTCAGTCCGGGCAGATCATGAGCGCGACCGCGCTGTTGACCAAAACGCCCAAGCCGACCGATGCCGATATCGATGCCGCAATGAGCGGCAATATCTGCCGCTGCGGCACTTATAACCGAGTGCGTGCGGCGATCCACGAAGCC
The DNA here is from genome assembly GCA_043772415.1 of Betaproteobacteria bacterium. Lineage (GTDB taxonomy): Bacteria > Pseudomonadota > Gammaproteobacteria > Burkholderiales > JBEEJL01 > JBEEJL01. The sequence goes on along the minus strand of JAYVGF010000345.1, from coordinate 662 downwards.
GCCGGAAAGTTGGGAGCCTGAGATGAAATTTCTTACGCAAAATTATAATGACAGTCGCCGCACATTTTTGAAAGCCACGGCTGCCGTCGGCGGCGGCTTCGTGCTGGAATTATCTTTGCCGTTCGCTGCAATGGCAGATACAACGAGCAGCAAAGTTTTTTCACCCAACGCATGGCTGCGCATATCGCCGGACAATATGGTGACGGTAATCGTGGATAAATCCGAAATGGGGCAGGGTGTTTATACCTCGATGCCGATGCTGATTGCCGAGGAGCTGGATGCCGATTGGTCCAAGTTGAAAATGGAATCCGCACCGGCGGCGAAAGAATATTTCCATCCGTGGTTCGGCATCCAGGGTACCGGCGGCTCGTCTTCGGTGCGCGCCATGTGGCAGCCTTTGCGTGACGCAGGGGCCGCCGCGCGATCCATGCTGGTGAGTGCCGCCGCGCAGGAATGGAAAGTCGATGCGGCGACACTGCGCACGGAAAACAGTTTTGTCATCGCACCGGACGGTAAAAAATTAAGCTACGGACAATTGGCCGATAAAGCGGCGTTGATGCCGGTGCCGAAAGAACCGAAACTCAAAGACCCGAAAGATTTCAAAATTATCGGCAAAGCGACCAAGCGCCTCGATACGCCGGAAAAAATTAACGGTACGGCGA
>JAYVGF010000344.1:0-4204 GCA_043772415.1 Betaproteobacteria bacterium | reverse complement strand
GGCGGCGCTGATCGGTCATAGAATTGCAAAATAATATCTTTAGTCGCGCCGCTCGGTGCCGCAATAATATCGTTGGCGCGGATGACGCCGACGGTCAGTCCGACAAAGCGTTTTGCCAGCACCTCTTCTGCGCCAGTTTTGGTGTGCAGAGGGCTGAAAATCAAAAAGCCATATTGGTCGGGTTGTGCCGCTTGCACCAACTTAATTCTCGCCGTGGCGACGGTGTGGCCGGAGTTTCGCGCTTCCGTGATAGCCAGTCGCCGTACCGGATCAGAAAAAATATCATAGCCCAAAGCTGCTTCATTTTTATTCATCGGTTCAATTTGGGTAACGGCAATATATTCTGCACGTTGTGTTGCGGTAATCAATTGGTCATCCGCGTCACGCTCGGTAATGCGATAGCCGGGCGTATTTTTCTGCATGGATTTTTCAAATTCTGCGCGTTGGTCGTCTTTGATTAAACGGTTATAACTAAACGCGTGCAACCAACGGTGCCGGGTAAGCGTCGGTGTGGTAAAGACGTGGACCGCTTCACGGCTAGGCTCGTAATCGGTGGCCACAAAAAAATCGCGCAGGCTTTCCACGTCTTCGAACGCGCCGATGAGGTTATCCTGTGCCAAGCGGATGCGAACTGACGCAGCTTCAGCAAAATTATGCCGTGTGCGTTCATTTTCCCAATCACGCACCATGAGAGATAACAACGCGGTCATTATCAGCCCTGCCGTCAACGCCAGGATCAATGGCAAATACGGTACCACCCCAGTGGACTGGGGGTGGAGGGAGGGCACAGTGGGTTTATCAAAAGCCATGCAAATGGAGGGTGCCAATAAGTGATTCAGGCATTGTTCTGATGCTGAATTTCAAGGGGACGCTTATTATTGCAGTTAGCAGAGGCTACGCCAAGCGGAAACCCATGAATTTCTTGCGAAATTCAATCGATTTCCGACAGGGGGAGGCGAAGGGAATCTAATCAGCCAAGCTTGGCAGAGGGAATCGGGCTGTCGCGACGCAGACGTGCGCTGGCGCGGCGACCCCATTTATCGAGGTAAGAATAAGCGACCGGCACTACCACCAGTGTGAGTAAAGTCGAGGTAATCACGCCACCAATCACCGCGCGGCCCATAGAGGTTTGCAGTTCCGCGCCATCACTCAAACCTATCGCCATCGGCAACATGCCGAAGATCATCGCCATCGTGGTCATCATGATCGGGCGCAGACGCACTTGTCCGGCCGCCATGATGGCATCGTGTTGCGACTGGCCTTCGCGTTGCGCCTGATTGGTGAAATCGACCAGCAGAATCGCGTTCTTGGTCACGAGGCCCATGAGCATGATGAAACCGATAATGGAAAAAATATTCAGCGTGCTGCCGGTAATCAGCAAGGCGAGAAACACACCGATAAGTGATAACGGTAATGATGCCATGATGGCAATCGGTTGCAAAAAACTGCCGAATTGCGAGGCGAGTATGAGGTAAATAAATATCACGGCCATGCCCAGTGCCGCGATGGCGGCACCGAATGATTCCTGCATTTCCTGCGTCTGCCCGCCGATATCAAAGCGGTAGCCCGGGGGTAGCTTGATTGATTTTACCAAGTCATTTACTTCGCTGCCCACATCGCCAGTTGGACGGCCCTCGACGTTGGCATAAATGCCGACGCGGCGCTGCAAGTCCTGGCGCTTGATCACTTGCGGGCTGGAAGAGGGCACCAGTTCAACGACTTGGCGCAGCGGCACCATGCGCGGCGTACCGTCTGCATTGGGCCGATTGCTGGTGAGATAAAGTTCGCCAAGGTCGCTGGATTTTTGCCGCTCAGATTTTGGCAGTTGTACATTGACGTCGTAATTTTGTCCATCCGGCGCGAGCCAGCGGCTGACGACATCGCCCGCGATAAAGGGCCGTACTGCGGAGCCGATTTGCGTCAAGGATAATCCCAGATCGCTTGCCACTTCGTTGTTCACGCGCATGGTGATGGCCGGGTTTTGCGCTTTTAAGCTGCTTTCAAGATCGGTAATACCTTTGACCTTGCCGATTTTTTCCATGATCTCGCGCGTGAGGCCTTCGAGTTTTTCCGGCGACGGGCCAAGCAAGTTGACGAAAATCGGCGTACCCCAGCCTACCGATATCTCTATACCTGCGACAGCTTTGAGTCGCGCACGCACGGCGGTCTCAAAATCTTTTTGCGAACGGCGGACGTGTTTTCTTTTATCCTGCAATTTAACTTCTATGCGCGAAGTATTGCGCCCATCGCCGCTGCCGACGTTGGCGCTGATGGTGTCGATTTCTGGAAACTCTGCGCGCAAAATATTTTCGATTTGTTTGGTTTTGGCGTCGGTATAAGCGAGGCCGGAGCCGACCGGCATGGTGAAGCGGAACGAAGTTTGCCCTTGATCCGTTTCGGGAACGAATTCCGTACCGATCAGGGGTACCAAAAACAAACTGCCGACAAACGTGAGCAAGGCGACCAGCAAAGTGGTTTTACGCCAGGCCAATGCGTGTGCGAGCAAGCTGCCATAGACATGATGCAACCATTCGATGCCGTTTTCGATGCGCTCCATGATGAAGCCCAACCAGGGCAGGCGTTGAAAACGATTTTCAGCCGGATCATGCCATTTGGACGACAGCATCGGGTCGAGGGTAAAGCTGACGAACAGCGATACCAACACAGCGACAGTCACGGTAATGCCGAACTGCAAAAAAAAGCGACCGATGATGCCGCTCATAAAGGCGACGGGAATAAACACCGCGACAATGGCAAACGTGGTGGCCATAACGGCGAGGCCGATTTCGTCGGTGCCTTCACGCGCGGCGGTGTCGTGGTCTTTGCCCATACCCAGGTGACGCACGATATTTTCGCGCACCACGATCGCATCATCAATAAGTAAACCGATACACAACGATAAGGCCATCAGCGTCATAAAATTCAGCGTGAAACCGAATGCATTCAGCGCAATAAAAGTTGCGATGACTGAGATCGGCAGGGTCACGCCGGTGATAATAGTGCTACGCCATGAATGCAAGAATAAAAATACGATGAACACGGTCAGCAGTGCGCCTTCGATAATCGTTTCTTTCACCCCATCGACTTGCTGTTTGATTGAATCAACATTGGCTTGCATGACTTTCAGATCGGCGCCTATGGGCAGCGACTTGTTTAATTCCAATGTTGCGTTTTTGACACCCTCGCCGACATCAACGATATTCGCGTCCTGCACTTTTAATATGCTGATATTGATTGCCGCTTGGCCATTAATACGCGAAATGGAATTTTGTTCTTGTTCACCGTCGATGACTTCCGCGACTTGGTCGAGATAAATCGGCCCATTGGCGCGGCGGGCTACAATAATTTTATTAAAGCCCTTTGGATCTTTGATTTTACCTTCGAGCCGTACCAACTGTTCTTTGCTTTCGCTGATGATGTTACCGGCCGGCATATCCTGGTTGGCATTTCTGATTGCGTTAATGACCTCGTCCACGCCAATGTTTTGCGCCTGCATTTGCGCCGGTTTCAAGCTGATAATAATTTGCCGCGCCACGCCGCCTGACACTTGCACTTGACCCACGCCGGGTACGTTCTGAAATTTTTTGACGATGATTTGTTCGGCTAACGTCGTCAGGTCGCGCAAGCTCAAGCTGTCCGATTTCAACCCGAGCGCGACTACTGGCTGGGCGTTTTCAGTATCGGCGCGGCCGATCAGAGGATCTTTCGCATCCTTGGGAAAGCCGGGGCGGATTTGTGCGATCTTGTCGCGCAGGTCCTGTAAGCCTTTTTCGATGTTGGCGTCGAGACGAAATTCAACCACAGTATCGCTACGACCTTCGTAGGAGTTGGAGCGGATTTTTTTTACACCGTTGATCGTGTTGGCGGCATTTTCTATCGGTTTGGTGAGATCGTTTTCTATCGCTTCCGGCGATGCGCCCGGATATTGCACGCTGATAAATGCCACCGGAATACTCACGTCGGGCAATTGTTCAATGCGCAAACGCTGATAAGAAAATAGGCCCATGACCATGAGTGCGGCCATCACCATAGTGGCGAATACAGGATGATTAATGCTGACGCGGGTAATCCACATGGAAAATAAAACCTTTATATAACTATTTGATTATATTTAATATTTTTATTTGGTCTTGGTGCCACTGTTTTTGTTATCGGTTGCTGTTGCTTCCGTTTTTGGCAAGCTGGCGCGCGCGCCGGGCTTGAT
>JAYVGF010000343.1:0-2026 GCA_043772415.1 Betaproteobacteria bacterium | reverse complement strand
GGCGATGGGGCCGTTCCAGATGGGCGATTTGGCCGGTAACGACGTCGGTTGGTACATCCGCAAACGTCGCGTCGCCGAGCGTCCGGGCGAACAACATTATTCCAAAATCGCCGACATGATTTGCGAGCTAGGCCGCTTCGGACAAAAGACTGGTGCGGGTTGGTATAAATACGAAGCAGGCAATCGTGCGCCGATTCCTGATCAAATCGTCGAAGACATTATCGTCAACCATCGCAAAGAACTCGGCATCACACCGCGCCAAATTACCGACGCAGAAATCGTCGAGCGCTTGGTTTATGCGCTCACCAACACCGGCGCGAAAATCCTCGAAGAAGGCATCGCCCTGCGCGCCAGCGACATCGATTTGATTTATCTCACCGGGTATGGTTTCCCCGCCTATCGTGGTGGCCCGATGTTCTACGCACAGACTGTCGGACTGAAAAAAGTTTATGATCGTATTAATGAGTTTGAACAAAAACATGGCAAGTATTGGCAGCCTGCGCCGTTGTTGAAGCAATTGGCGGAAAAGGGGAAAGCAAGCTGGTAAGAGATGGAGAATCACCCATCCCCACCCTAACCCTCCCCTTGAAGGGGAGGGAATTTCCTCTAGCATGATTGAGGTATTTGTTAAAATAACCACACTAAATATCAGTTACGCACCGCTAACCAATTCAACACCCTCCCCTCCCTTTCAAGGGGAGGGCTAGGGTGGAGATGGGTGTAGAGCTGCAAAGATATAATTTAATTTTCAAAAGGAAAAATCATGACTGACGCCGTAATCGTATCCACCGCAAGAACCGGCCTCGCCAAATCCTGGCGCGGTTCCCTCAACATGACTCACGGTGCCACATTGGGCGGTCACGCCGTCGAACACGCGATGAAGCGCGCAAAAATTGATCCGGCTGAAGTCGAAGACGTGATCATGGGTTGCGCCAATCCGGAAGGCGCGACCGGCTGGAACATAGCGCGCCAAATCGCCTTGCGCGCCAGTTGCCCGGTCAGTGTGCCCGGCATGACCATCAACCGTTTCTGCTCCAGCGGTCTGCAAACCATCGCAACCGCCGCTAATAACGTCATCGCGGGCGAAGGCAATATTTATGTCGCAGGCGGTGTTGAATCCATTTCACTGGTGCAACAGGAAATGAACAAAAGCAATTTTGAAGACAGTTGGCTGAAGCAAAATAAACCGGCCATTTACTGGCCGATGTTGGCCACCGCCGAAAATGTCGCCAAGCGTTACAACATTTCGCGCGAAGTACAAGACCGTTACGGCGTGGAGAGCCAGTTGCGCGCCGCCAAAGCGCGCGCAGAAGGCAAATTCAACGACGAAATCGTACCGATCACGGTAAACATGAAAATGGTCGATAAAAATACCGGCCAGGAAACTATCAAAGAAGTCACGCTGTCGCAAGACGAAGGCATCCGCGCCGACACGACGTATGAAGGCGTGTCACAAATCAAACCGGCCATCGAAGGTGGTTGTATCTCCGCCGGTAACGCCAGCCAATTTTCCGACGGTGCATCGGCAGTGGTGGTGATGAACGCCAAGCTCGCCGAGCAACGCGGCCTCAAACCGTTGGGCATTTTTCGCGGCTTTGCCGTCGCCGGTTTAGAGCCGGACGAAATGGGCATCGGCCCGGTGTATGCGATTCCAAAATTACTGAAAAAAGCCGGACTCAAAGTCGAAGACATCGGCCTGTGGGAACTCAACGAAGCTTTCGCCGTGCAAGTAATCTATTGCCGCGACAAACTCGGCATTGATCCCAGCAAAATTAACGTCAACGGCGGTGCGATTGCCGTTGGCCATCCTTACGGCGTCTCCGGCGCGCGTCTCACAGGCCATGCGCTGATCGAAGGTAAGCGTCGCGGGGTGAAGTATGTTGTCGTGACCATGTGCATAGGTGGCGGGCAAGGCGCGGCGGGATTGTTTGAGGTGGCATAAATAAATCCGTAGGCTGGGCGGATAAGTCCAGCTGTTCGTGACCATTTAAATCGCTGGGCTTATCCGCCCAGCCTACCAAAACAA
>JAYVGF010000342.1:0-6693 GCA_043772415.1 Betaproteobacteria bacterium | reverse complement strand
TCGCGTCCATTCCCTGGATGATGGTTCGTTTGAGTTCGTTTTATCTACCTTTAGCTTCGTATTGTCAACATTGCGCTGCAATATGTGTTTCGTTTTGATTCTTGGGTAGAATGCGGCATGACCCCGAATCCCCGCCAATCCGCCTTGCTCGACGAGGTGCGCAAGCTCAACAGCGTCAGCGTCGAAACGCTGGCGGACACGCTCGATGTCACCGTGCAAACCGTGCGGCGTGATATTAAATTGCTGTCGCAACATGGTTTGCTGTCGCGTTTTCACGGCGGCGTGCGGGTGCCGCTTTCGACCATAGAAAATATTGAATATCGCCAACGCCAAACTTTGAACGCGGAAGGGAAGCAACGCATCGCGCGCGCGGTGGCGAATGCGGTGCCGAATGATTGCTCGCTGATAATCAACATCGGCACCACGACGGAAGAAATCGCCAAGGCGCTAATGCATCATCGCGGCTTGCGCGTGATTACCAATAATTTGAATGTCGCGACGATATTGTCGAACAACCCGCATTGCGAAGTCATCGTCGCGGGCGGCGTAGTGCGCAATCGCGACCGTGGTATTGTCGGCGAAGCGACACTGGATTTCATCCAGCAATTCCGCGTCGATATTGGCTTGATTGGTATCTCAGGTATCGAAGAAGACGGCACCTTACGCGACTTCGATTACCGCGAAGTAAAAATCGCGCAGGTCATCATTGCGCAATCGCGCGAAACTTGGCTCGCCGCCGACAGCAGTAAATTTAATCGCGAAGCCATGGTAGAGCTCGGTCATTTATCACAAATCAAGCGGCTGTTTACCGACGTCTCGCCAGCCAAAGATTTTGTGCATTTGCTCAAAGAAACCGGTGTCACGCTCGAAATCGCATCTTAAAAATATCAAAATAATCAAATAGTTACATAACAATCACAAACGGGACGCTGGTATGAGATATTTACTCGCACTGGACCAAGGGACCTCAAGTTCGCGCAGCATCGTGTTCGATGAACTCGGCAATATTATTTCGATGGCGCAACGCGAATTCGCGCAAATATATCCGCAGCCGGGTTGGGTTGAACATGACCCGATGGAAATTTGGGCGAGCCAACTTGCCACTGCGCGCGAGGCCATAAGCAAAGCCGGCATCACGGCAAAAAATATTTTCGCCCTCGGCATCACCAATCAACGCGAAACCACGGTGGTCTGGAACAAAAAGACTGGCCTACCGATTTACAACGCCATCGTATGGCAAGACCGCCGCGCCGAGCCGACCTGCGCCGAATTGCGCGCGCAAGGTTGGGAAAATGCTGTGCGCGATAAAACCGGTCTGATCATCGACGCGTATTTTTCCGGCACCAAACTCAAATGGATATTGGATAACGTCGCGGGCGCACGCGATGCGGCGCAACGCGGCGAGCTCGCCTTCGGCACCATCGACACTTGGCTCGCGTGGCATTTGAGCAAAGGCAACTTGCACATTACCGACGTGAGCAACGCCTCGCGCACCATGTTGTTTAACATTCGTGAGGGAAAATGGGATGACGCGCTACTGAAAGCGTTGAATATTCCGCGCGAAGTGTTGCCGCAAGTGCATCCGTCCAGCCACCATTTCGGCAATACCGAAACAGAATTTCTCGGCGCGAGCATTCCTATCTGCGGCATAGCGGGCGATCAGCAATCTGCACTTTTCGGCCAGACGTGTTTTCGCGCCGGCCTGGCGAAAAATACTTACGGCACCGGCTGCTTTATGTTGATGCACACCGGCAACCAATTCGTCGCCTCGCAAAATGGTTTGATCACCACCGCCGCCGCACAGCCGACAAAAAATCCTGAATACGCGCTCGAAGGCAGCGTGTTTATCGGTGGCGCGGTAGTGCAATGGCTACGCGATGGCTTGAAAGCCATCAGCACTTCTTCCGCCGTTGAATCACTCGCCGAATCGGTGCCCGACAGCGGCGGCGTCATGTTCGTGCCCGCTTTCACCGGACTCGGCGCGCCTTACTGGAATGCTGACGCGAAGGGCGCCATCGTTGGCCTCACGCGCGGCACCACCGTCGCCCACATCGCGCGCGCAGCGGTAGAATCCATCGCCTATCAAAGCGCAGCATTATTATTGGCGATGGTGAAAGACAGCGGCGCAGTGAATGAACTCCGCGTCGATGGCGGCGCGTGCGTGAATAATAGGTTGATGCAATTTCAAGCGGACTTATTAGGCATACCCGTCGTGCGGCCCAAGGTCATCGAAACCACCGCCCTCGGCGCGGCCTATCTCGCCGGTCTCGCCACTGGCGTGTATAAAGACCTCGATCAACTCTCTGCGCAATGGCAGGTTGAGCGTACTTTCCATCCGACCATGAGTCGCGCACGCGCGAGTGAGTTGATGCAGGAATGGGAGCATGCCGTAAGGCAGACGGCATTACAACGTTCGTAGGCTGGCCTGATAAGACCAGCCTACGAATAATATCGGGCTAACCATTTTCTATTTGCTCAACGATAAGGACCAACATGCATACCCCTGAATTTTTCAACCAAATTGGCAAGAACCACCTGCCCGAACACCTTGGTATCGTCATTACCGAAATCAAGTCCGGCGAGGTACGCGCGGAATTTACTGTGAAACCGCAACTGCTGGCGCCGAATGGCTTTTTGCACGCCGGCAGCGTCATCACCCTGGCGGATACCTGCGCGGGTTACGGCTGTGTTGCGAACATGCCTAAGGGCGCTACGGGTTTCACCACCGTTGAACTCAAATCCAATCACCTCGGCACCGCACTCGAAGGCGTTGTCGAGGGCGTGGCGACGGCGGCGCATTTGGGCCGAACGACGCAGGTTTGGGATGCCGTTGTGACCAACAAGGCGACGGGGAAAACTATTGCGCTGTTTCGTTGCACGCAGATGATTCTTTACCCGAAACAAAACTGAACGGAAATCGGCTGGGCTGAAAAGCCCAACGTTTTGGTGGATGCACAACGAGTGCTGGGCTTATCAGCCCATACGTAGTAATCATTTGCGGTAAAATGCCGCATGCCTACACTCAAAAACGATACTTTCCTGCGCGCGCTCATGCGCGAACCGACTAAGTACACGCCGATTTGGATCATGCGCCAGGCGGGGCGCTATTTGCCGGAATATAACCAGACGCGTAAACGCGCGGGCAGTTTTCTTGGGTTGTGCAAAAACCCCGATTACGCGACCGAAGTGACACTGCAACCGCTAGCGCGCTTTCCGCTCGACGCGGCGATTTTATTTTCCGACATTCTGACCATACCTGATGCGATGGGGCTCGGCCTGTATTTCGCCGATGGTGAAGGACCGAAATTCGAGCGGCCGTTGCGCGAGGAATGGGAGATCCGCAATCTCAGCGTGCCGGATATCGGCGCGGAATTAAGTTACGTGACCGACGCGGTGGCGCAAATCCGCAAGGCGCTGGATGGCAGCGTGCCGCTGATCGGTTTTTCCGGCAGCCCGTTTACCTTGGCTTGCTACATGATCGAAGGCGGCGGCTCGAGCGATTTTCATCGCGTGAAAACCATGCTGTATCAGCGGCCAGATTTATTGCATCACATCCTCGACATCAATACACGCAGCGTGATAGCTTATCTCAACGCGCAAATCGACGCGGGCGCGCAGGCGGTGCAGGTGTTTGATAGCTGGGGCGGCGCGCTGTCGCACGGCGCGTTCCACGAATTTTCTTTACCTTATTTGAAAAAAATCGCCGATGGCTTAACGCGCGAAAAAAATGGCCGCATTGTGCCGCGCATCGTGTTCACCAAAGGCGGCGGCCTGTGGTTGGAGAGTTTAGCCAACATCGGCTATGACGCAGTCGGCATCGATTGGACCATCGACATCGCCAGCGCGCGCCAACGCGTCGGCGAGAAAGTCGCGTTGCAAGGCAATCTCGATCCGAGCGTGCTGTTTAGCGATCCAGAAACGGTGCGCGTGGAAGCGAAAAAAATTCTCGACAGCTTTGGCAAGGGTAGCGGCCATGTATTCAACCTGGGGCATGGCATTTCGCAATTTACGCCGCCGGAAAACGTCGCGGCCTTGGTGTCCGCCGTGCACGAATTGAGCCCGCAAAATCACAGCCAATAATGTCTGTCAATGTGCGCGAAGGAAAATTTGTGTGTTTATGCACACAAAAATAGCTGCTTTCCAGGTCCGTGAAATAGTTCACAACGCATTTAGTGACGCTGTATAACTATATGAATATACTGGTTTATTTATTCGCTCGTTTTTTCATCAGTTTGTTATAAAGCCTGTAATATCCGAGCCCTTGATGCGTTTTGCCATGCTTATGAACAAAGTTATCCACAATAATTGTGGTTAACTAAAAAAGCTTTTCGCAGCATGGGTTTGGCGCAGTTGTTTAATGTTTTTTTCGTCGATGATGATTTGTTTTAAGCAAGAATCTTTTATAACTAAATTTCCCGCAAAAATATTTCTCTTCGCGCGCCGAATTTTTTTCCTGAGATAATCGGCTCATGAGCACCCACTTCCTTTTTTTTCACGCGGCAAACTTCGCGCCATGATTATCCAAGTCGTGCTGGATGTGCCGCTCAATCGCGCCTTCGATTATCGCTGCGACGATGCCACGACGGCAGATGTGGGCCGTCGCGTGCTGGTGCCGTTCGGCAAACGCAAACTGGTCGGCGTGATCGTCGCGGTGTTGCATGAGTCCAGCGTCGAAATAGGCAAATTGAAAAAGGCAGAAGGTATTTGCCGCGACATCGCGCCGTGCTCAGCAGAGGAAATTTCACTGTTCCAATTTTGCAGCCAATACTATTTGCACCCGTTAGGCGAAGTGATGCTCAACGCGCTGCCGCCTTTATTGCGCCGGCCCAAGCCGATAGCGGCGCCTGCGCCGACACATTACGCGCTCACGACTACGGGTCGCACTGAAGCAGAAGCCGTTTTACCCGCGCGCGCGCGCGTAGCGCAGGAGGTTTTGCGAAAACTCCAATCTGAGAATGCCGTGGGCGACGAGGACATTCGCGCGTTATCGCCGAGCGCGATGAAAACCTTGAAATTGTTTGTTGCGCAAGCCTGGGTCGAGTCGGTGATAGTTTCGACGCTTAGCATCCCGCCGCAAGACGACGCACTTTTGCCCACATTAAATAATGGACAAACCCATGCGTTGGAAAAAATTTCCAGCACCCTGCAAAAATTCCAGGTCACCCTTTTACACGGCATTACCGGCAGCGGCAAAACGGAAGTCTATTTGCGCCTGATTGCCGACGCCATCGCGCGTGGCGGGCAAGCGCTGGTATTGGTGCCGGAAATTAATTTGACCCCGCAACTGGAAAATACTTTTCGCACGCGCTTTCCCGGCGTGACTATCGCCAGCTTGCACAGCCATCTCAATGACAGCGAACGTTTGCAACATTGGCTGGCAGCGAAAAACGGCGACGCCCGCATTATCATCGGCACGCGTCTCGCGGTGTTCGCGCCGATACCCGATTTGAATTTGATCGTGGTCGATGAAGAACACGACGGCTCGTTCAAGCAACAAGATGGTTTGCGCTACTCCGCGCGCGATGTGGCGGTGTTCCGTGCCAGCCAACGCGGCATTCCGATTGTGCTTGGCTCGGCCACACCATCGTTAGAAAGCTGGCATAACGCGCAGTCGGGTCGCTATCAATTTATTCAATTAAATCAAAGGGCTATACAAGACGCCGTTTTGCCTGAGATTCACCTGATCGATATGCGACGCGACAAAACGCAAAGCGGCATCAGCGCCGCGTTATCACGCGCAATAGAAATTCGCCTGGATAAAAAACAGCAGAGCTTATTGTTCATCAATCGCCGCGGTTACGCGCCCGCGTTGATGTGTCATCAATGCGGCTGGGCGGCGGGATGCAAACGCTGCAGCGGTAAATTGGTGTTGCATTTGCGCAGCAAAAAATTGCGCTGTCATTTATGCGGCTCGGAGTCGCGCATCCCGACGGCGTGTCCTGATTGCGGCAATCTTGAATTACGCCCGGCCGGCCACGGCACGCAGCGCATCGAAGCGACCTTGGCCGAGCGTTTTCCCGACGCGAGAATTTTGCGCGTAGATCGCGACAGCACGCGTAACAAACACGCGATGCGCGACATGCTGGCGCAGATACACGCAGGCGAAGCCGACATTCTGGTCGGCACGCAAATGTTGGCTAAGGGCCACGACTTTCCCAATCTCACTTTGGTCGGCGTCATCAACGCCGACGGCGCGCTGTATAGCAGCGATTTCCGCGCGGGCGAAAAACTCTTTGCGCAATTGATGCAAGTGTCCGGCCGCGCGGGGCGGGCCGATCTGGCGGGCGAAGTGCTGGTGCAGACTGAAATCCCCGATCATCCTTTGTATGGCGCGTTAATGCGGCATGACTTTAACGGTTACGCCGACGTATTGATGAAGGAACGCAAAAGCGCGGGCTTTCCGCCTTATGTGTATCAAACTTTATTGCGTTTTGAATCGGTGAATGCCAACGCAGTCGAAGATTTCGCCCAGCTCTCGACTAAACTTGCGCGCGATTTGCGCGCGGCGCATGCCAGCATCACCGTCTACGATGCCGTCCCTGCGCCGGTTGCACGCGTGGCGGGCAAAGAACGCATGCATGTGCTGGCGCAAAGTGCGTCGCGGCCCAAGCTGCAAAAATTTTCCAACGCATGGCATGCGGCAATATCCGAACACCATACGAAAAATGTGCGCTGGGCGATCGACGTCGATCC
>JAYVGF010000341.1:0-6440 GCA_043772415.1 Betaproteobacteria bacterium | reverse complement strand
GCGCCCATCACGTCATGATGCAAACATAAAGTGGATTTCGGCGGCAGATAATCGGCGAGCGTGGCGGTGTGGTCAAAAAACAGTGGCAGATAATATTCGATGCCCGCCGGCGCCATGCCGTTGCTGACATCTTTATACAAACGACTTTTCGACGGATCGCCTTCAAATTTATCGCGGAAGTTTTCGCGGAAGCGCGATTGGCCGGCTTCGTCGAGCGGAAATTCACGCGCGGGCAATAAGCGGATTTCCTTCACCGGATAAATGCTGCGCTGGGTATCCACGTCGAAGGTGCGCAGGGTGTCGATGTCGTCGCCCATCAGGTCGATGCGATACGGTACGGCGCTGCCCATAGGAAATAAATCAATCACACCGCCACGTATGGCGTATTCGCCCGGGCTGACTACTTGGCTGGTGTTAGCGTAACCGCCGAGTGTGAGTTGTGCGCGTAACGCGGGTATGTCGAGGCGCTGGCCCTGCTTGAGGAAAAAAGTATGCGCGGATAAATATTCGCGCGGCGGTAGGCGGGTCAGCGCAGTGGAAATCGGCACGATGGCGACATCGCACGATTGCTGGGAAAAATAATGCAGGGTTGCCAACCGCTCGGAAATTAAATCCGGGTGCGGCGAAAAATTATCGTAGGGCAGGGTTTCCCAGTCGGGCAATAAATGCACCGACAGCGTTGGATCAAACCAGGCGATTTCTTCGCGCAAGCGTTCGGCGTGCATCGCGTTGGCGGTAATAATCACCAGCGGGCGTGCCTTGCTCGCGACGCGCGCGAGCATTAAGGCATCCGCCGTGGATAGGAGGGGGGGTATTTGTCGCCGTTCGCCCGGCGCGGGAAGTGAATCGGTGATGCGCATGAGCCGCTATTATATATCGGCTACAGGCATTGCTAAGAAACTAACGGAAAAAATGTAGAAGATTTGAAGCGAGGTTTATGCCGTGGTCGGGAGTATGGAAAAATGTTCACCTAGATACACCAGTAGTTCATGCGCGTTGGCGAAACGCTGTTCCGGTTTTTTCGCCAACAAGCGATCAACCAGTTCCTGATAGCCGCGTAATTTTCCCGGCAGGCGCGGCACTTCGTCGTGCATGTGTTTATACACTAGCGCCACGGCTGATTCGGCAGAGAAGGGCCGTTCACCGGTGAGCATTTCATACAGCACGACACCGGTGCTGTAGAGATCGCTACGGTGGTCGAGGGCGCGTCCCGCGCCTTGTTCCGGGCTCATGTAATACGGCGTGCCGACCACTTGGCCATGGTGCGTGATGTCGCTTTTGTCGCCGATTTCTTTCGCCACGCCGAAGTCGAGCAGGGCCAGCGTATCGTCGGCGCGGAACATGATATTTTCCGGCTTGATATCGCGGTGGACAATGCCTGCCGTGTGTATCGCTTCAAGAGCCTGCGCGATGTGGGACACGGTGATGACGGCATTCATCGGCGACATGCCGCCGGAAATTTTCGAACGTAAATCGCCGCCGGGGAAATACTCCATGGCGATGTAAACGTGCTCGTCGGTGAAACCTTGGTCGTAAATGCGCGTAACAAACGGATTCTGGATTTTGGAAATAATGCCGTATTCCTGAATGAAACGCTTGAGGAAATCGTTATCACTGGTCAGATCCGCGTCGAGTATTTTCAACACTACGCGCCGGTTGTCGGCGATTTTTTCTGTCAGGTAAACCGAAGACATGCCGCCGTGGCCGATTTTGCGGATGATACGATAGCCGTTGATAAATATTTCGCCGGCTCTGCGTTTATTGCCGTCGGTCTGGAATTTGTCGCCCAGCGGATGCGTCGCGATCATGTCGGGTAAGGTTGGCGACGACTTCGATGGTTCGCTACTGGTGCGTACGCGCTTGGTTGGCCAGGTGGTGCCGAGGCGCTGCAGCTTGGCTTTCAGCGTGCGGAAATCATTCACCGATTCGCTAATCGCTTCAGTCAACCGCGCTTTGGATAAATCATGTTTGCGCAAATAATCCGATGCGCCGGCTTTGAGTGCTAGCACGGCAAGGTCTTCGTTGCCCGCGCCGGTGAGGAAAATAATCGGCGGGCATTGCGGCATGCGACGGAATTCTTTTAGCCATAGCAAGCCGTCTTCGCGGCCGAGCATGTAGTCGAGCAAAATAATGTCGTACAGTTCCCAGCCGAAACTGGAGCTCGGTTTGCCGAGCGAAAGCGGATCCCATTCTTCTACCGTGGCATCGGGCCACTCGGCCAGAATGAACTGCCGCGCCAGCATGCGGAAGTCTTCTGAATCGTCGATAATAAGAATCTGGTAGCTCATTAAAAATTAAATTAAATCAATTACTTAATATTTACTTTCACACGACCAAGATAATCCTGGTAGCGCGAAAGTGTATCACGCAGCTTGGGCACATCGCTGTGAACTGCGGCATCTTCCAGCTCGGTGCCGAAGTGGGTAATAGCGTCAAAACCATAGCTGCCGCCGACGCCCTTGATGCTGTGGCCGACGATACGTATCGCATCGAAGTCTTTTGTTTCCAACGCGTGTGTCACGGTGGCGATATCTTTTTGCCGGTTGGCGAGAAAGCGCGGAATCAGCGCTTCGAGGTCTTTGGTGACGTTAACTATAATGGGATCGGCCACGGGGTTTCCTTCTCGGATCAATTAGGGTAAGGCCAACAGATTACGCCGGCTCGGCGTAATCTGCTGTGAAGAAATGTTGCAGGTCATGCCGCATCAGGCTGATGGGCGGATTTTTCGTTTGCAGCTTGAGCCAAAAGCGGCGCAATGGCGCGTAACAACTCTTCACGTTTTACCGGCTTGGTCACTGTGCCATTGCAGCCTGCAGCGAGCGCACGCGCCGTTTCTGCGCCTTTATTGTGGCCCGTGAGAGCGAGTATCGGGCCGGTATAGCCGAGAGTGCGCAACTGGTCTATCGCACCGATACCACCGAGCACCGGCATTTCCAGATCCATCAAAATCAGATCAGGGCTGTCATGCAAAGCGCGACGCACCGCGTCCTGGCCGTTTTCCGCCGTGTTGACTTGCAAGCCTTGACGCGTGAGATACAGCTCGATCAAATCGCGCAGGTCCGGGTTGTCATCCGCGAGCAGAATGTGTCCCGTCATCATCGGCAGTTCGCTTTCCACTTGTTGAGGGGTCGTGACCACCGGCGCGGCGCACGCTGTGAGCGGAATGTGCAAGGTGAATTGCGTACCTTCGCCGAGGCGCGAAGCGACAGAAATACGTCCGTTCATCAGTTGGGCAAGATTTTTGCTGATAGTCAGGCCGAGCCCGCTACCGCCGTGCGCCTTGGCGACATGGTCATCCGCTTGCTCGAATGCGATGAAAATTCTTTGTAGCGCTTCTTCGCTCAAGCCGGGGCCGGTGTCGGCGACTTCAATGCCCAGCACGCCGTCTTTCCAATTGCAGTTCAACGCCACATCGCCGCCCTCGGTAAACTTGATCGCATTGCCTCCGAGGTTGAGGAGAATCTGGCGCAAACGAAAACCGTCAAACATCAAGGCCTCTGGCATGTCGTTCGCGTAGGAAGTGGTGAGTTCGAGATTTTTTTGTTGTGCCAATGGTGTCAGCGTCGCCGCGACATCTTCTACCACATCACGCAGCACGGTCGGCTCGGGCACGATATTCATCTGGCCTGCTTCGATGCGCGCCTGGTCGAGAATATTGTTAATCAGCGACAACAAGTGTTGGCTGTTCTTATCTACTAGGCCGGTATATTGCTGGTGCGTTTTCGCGTCGATTTTTTTATCGTCGAGCAATTTATTAAAACCGATAATCGCCGTCAGCGGTGTGCGCAGCTCATGCGTCATGTGCGACATGAAGCGGCTTTTTAGCTCATATGCTTCTTCCGCCGCCATTTTTTCGTAAGTCAGTTTTTGTTTTTCCAGATACAGCGACAAGCCGCGCAGCACCAACAACATGAGATAAGTGATCAGCCCGGCAATGAGCGGAAAAAACAATGTGCTGCTTTGTTTATTCAAATACAAACCGCACGACAGCGTAGTGACCAAGGCGCCTGTTAGCAACAACGGGATAAAACTGAATGCCGCGCTACGCCGCGCACGCTGTTCGAACAACGCCAGCGGCGCAATCACCGCCAACAGCATGAGCAAAAAATCCAGCACTGGCTTGCGCGGAACGAGGACGCGGTTTTGTTCGATAGCCAGGCTGCCTAGCGCGAGCATAAACAGCCCCGGATATTTTGCGTTCAATGGCGTCGATACATAATCATCCAATACCGCAGAACGGCTGCCGACAAAAATGCGTTTATCTTTTATTTGCGCTGCAATCGCCGCCGCGCCGGGATAGTGCAACTCCGGCCGCGCAGCGACATTGAACGCAGCATGGACCAATTGATAAAACGACAACACCTTAAAGCTCGACGCATTGGACGGAAATTGCAAGAGCACTTCGCCCTCTTCGGTAATCGGGAGGTTCTGATTATTTATTGTAACTACTTGATTATTATCAGAAAATTTAATGTCCGGTACAGGTTGTCCTGCGTAAATAGTGGCCATTGCAAGGCTGGGCAAGGTCTTACCATAAGCGCTATGTAATAAAGGAATGCGCCGATGTATGCCGTCATCTTCGTCCGCTTGCATGCTGATCAAGCCTGTTTGGCTCGCGCTCAGCGGGCGCGTGAAGAGCGGCAAAGGCAGGGTGATGTCGCGCCAAATCAATTGCGGCGGTTTTTGATTGGCCGCGATGGGCCATGTCGCGGCGTCCAACTGCGCACCGTATTCCGCGCTGCGTTCAAACGGATAATTCAAAGCAGACGAAGCCATGACGACGTTATTGGCCTTGCCCAACGACCGGGCAAAATCCGCATCGCCCGCGCGCGGCTCGGAAAATAAAATATCGTAAGTAATACTTTTAGCGCCGCTCGCGGATAAAAATTCCGTCAGAGCCGCATACACATCGCGGCGGTAAGGCCATGCCCCGAGCAAGGGCTGTAACAAGGCCATGGATTCTTCATCCACATCGACGATCACCACCGACTCAAGATTCTGCGGCCGCGCCAGCAGACGCGCCTGCATATCCGCCGCGTCATTATCAAAGCGATGGAACAGCGAAGTCTGGCTGAGTAATATTGTCAGCAATAAAGCGCCCAGCCCGATCAATATTTTGCGGGCAGAGGGGCGCTGGATTAAATTGGAAAAAGAAAACAAGATCGCATTGACAAGCTACGCAGCTTATCCCAAAGGAATAATCCCCTAAGCATAATCAAAACCGTCAGGGAAAACCAGCAAAGCCGGTGGGATCAGCTTAGTTGCGCCTTTTCTAAAAGGTGATGCCACGTTCCATTCGTCGGAACGCCTATCGGCTGCCGACCTACGCTTGCTGTCTGTCATCCTGAGCGATAGCGAACGATCTGCTTTTCGATTTTGACTTCACCAGCGTAACAGCAGATTCTTCCCCTTCGCTAAGCTCAGGGTCAGAATGACAACGATGTAGGGTGCAAAGAGGACAGCGAATTGCACCGAATGCAGCTGCCATGCGGCGCAATTCGCTGTGCTTATTGCGTCCTACGAGTTCTGCCGACCAACCCTTGCTGTCCGTCATCCTGAGCGATAGCGAAGGATCTGCTTTTCGATTTTGATTTCACCAGCGTAACAGCAGATTCTTCCCCTTCGCTAAGCTCAGGGTCAGAATGACAACGATGTAGGGTGCAATGAGTATAGCGAATTGCACCGAATGCAGCTGCCATGTGGCGCAATTTGCTGTGCTCACTGCGACCTTCGAGTTTTACGAGCTACAACGATATGTAGGATGTGCCGACGTAGGCGGTGCATCGATAGCGACCAATGCGCTTCGTGCCTCAGCACATCCTGTATTTGCGTGCTGAATGGTGTAGGGGGGCAAAGCACAGCGTGGCCACCAAACAAAATAACTATAGCGTGAGGTTGGGTGAATGGATTTTGTTGTGTTGAGTTTTGCGTGCGGGTGTTTCGCATCATCCGCGTGGGCACGCTATCGCTTTGCCCACCCTACGCTTGCTGCTTGTCGCAGCGTATCAACTAACCATGTTTTCATATTGGTCCATATTTTGCGAAGTAGGGTGGGCAAAGCATAGTGTGCCCACTAATTAAAATTAAATAAGGTGAGCTCGTTGAAAAAAATCGTAGCCCGGAAGAAGCGTAGCGTATTCCGGGGAGCGACGGCAACTTTCAACTTTGTTTCCCCGGATTTCGCTACGCTGTATCTGGGCTACGATTGTTATAACATCACGTCTCCTCCCTTTCAAGGGGAGGGATAGGGTGGGGATGGGTGTTGTTCGCTGTAGGAGCGGGACGCACCTGCTAAAAAAAACAGATGCACATAGCGCGCACATCTGTGCGCTAAATAAGAGTGCCGGGGGTAGCCCGGCGGCTAGTCACTTTTTTGCTTCGCCAAAAAAGTAACCAAAAAAGGCGAACCCGCCGCGCTGCTTTTTGTTTTTAGGTTTTTG
>JAYVGF010000340.1:0-2711 GCA_043772415.1 Betaproteobacteria bacterium | reverse complement strand
TGAATCGACATACTTCGTTAATGAGGCAATGATATCTCCGATATTGGCGTTTCTGTTTGTATGCGTTGGAACAACTTCCTTCAGTTGAACTGGTGCGTACTTACGGATTTCATCATTTTGCCACATGGCCACGAAGTCATAATCTTGACATTCGCCCTTAGCCATATAAACGGTCGTCCCAATTCTTTGACTCATGAAATGACAGAACAATGCAGCTTCGCGCATTTCTCGCCACTCCTTCAATTGATTCGTTCGGAGTGTTCTGACATTTTCAGGGATATCCATTTGAGTCATGTCGAGTTCGAGCAGTCTTAGATTGATCAGATACTGTTCCGCATCCTTGAAGGAAAGCAGATTGAAAGAGCGCAAAGTAACAGCGTCCATCAGCCTGACTCCATTTCCAGGCTACGTTTTCTATAGCGTACTGACACTACCGCACACCGAACGAAGCGCCACCAATTGTTCGAGTAGCATCGGTAACAGCAACGATGAGTTGAGATTTGCCCGAAGTCAGTGGATATATAACGGCAATTCCAGCGGCAGGCTGATTGGGTAAATCACACGGTAGAGGACCGAAAGTAAGCGCGACGTTGTAAATATTTTTCCCCGAAGCTCTTGGCATTATTGTTCCGGAAAAATTACAACCACGACTTGATCATGCCGCAAAAGCGCCGTTCGCAGCAACATTTATTGCTACGTTTTCTCCCGAAAGGCTTGTGGTGTTCAACAAACTAGATGCTGTTGCAAGCGAAGCGGGTAAATTGTAATCATAGGGCGAACCTTGAATTGGGCCCCCGTTAAATGTAACGCTATTTCCGCCAGCTGATAACGTACCCGAAATAGCTTTTAGTGTGGGGTTGTATGTTGCATTGGTATTAACTGCAAGTGCAGGGGTAAGGCCGAAGTCTCTTGAATTCGTAGAAGTGAATGTGCCATTATTTGATACGCCAGAGCCTTGGACAAAACCCGCAACGATGAAGCTATTTGCTGTTTGCGTACCATACAAAGACCAAAAATCTCCGTTTTCGAGTACTAACAACTGAAAAGCAGTGCTCGCCCCCCCATTTATTGACCCAGCATAAACACCCTCCGCTGTTGCTCCGGCAACATTGGGACTCTCGCTACTGCTACCCCCGCCACATGCGGAGATTGAAAGGGCGCAGATAATAGCAACTATGAATTGGCGATTCGGGCTCAAATGTATTCTCATTAATTTTCTCCAGTTGTTAGTGGTTCCGTCAGCCAAAATAATATCATCTTCGGTGGTATTCATGCCTACTGCTTTGAAAAGGCCTGCAGCTCACCTAAGTGGTAAGCCACTAGGCGTTCCGACGTATGTTTAATGAAGCTCAAATAAATATTCCGTAATTTCATTTGGCGGAACGCCTAGCGGCTTCCGCCATACAGATGTGCCTTCAATCGAAGTTTTTCTAACGCGTCCGAACAGCGCGCTCCTTCTTTGCCAGTAAATTCTGTTTCTCCGCACTCAGGACAATGCCAGCCGTCTACCGCCCGGACTGTCACGCAGTGGCCACGATATTCGAACTCGCGATCTTGTTTGCCGCGAACCATGTCGCCTTTTTCACAATTCAGACACAAGTGTTTCATTTTATTTTCGTTTAATGAGACACAAAATATCGTATTCACGCATGGTGGTTTTGCTGATTGCACCTGCGCGTTTCAAACCTTGTGCGGCACTGCGAACCGCGGCAAAGGCGTCGCTTTTTAGTTTTGCGATGTTTATTTTAGCTGTCATGGGGAATCTCAATTTTTATATTTGCTGATACGAGCAAAGCTTCATGCATGCAATGACTTCAACGCGACATCTGGAGCCGATGACACAATTTTAAGCAAAGCGGCCGCAGGGCCAGTAGGATTGCGCCGGTGCTGCTCCCAGTTTTGCAGCGTCTTGATGCTAACGTGCATGAGCCGCGCAAACTCTAATTGCGTTAAGCCGATTTGTTCGCGCACGGATTTGACATCGAGCGGCAAAACCTCAGTCCGGCGTGAGGCTTGCGCCTTGCCTTTTGAGATGGCTTTGGCTTCTTTCAGGCTTTGCAGTAAATCATCAAACAGGGCTTTTTCCATTTTCATCATTCTTTATATACGCCATTGGCGTATGAGTCAAACTGTAGTCTTTATGACTGATTAGCTTTCCAAACGACAGGAGTTAACTATAGCAAATATAGCTTTTCTAAAAAACTAAATAAAATCAAATAGTTACAAAATACTTTAATTGACGTATTTTCTGGGATTTTTTACTGAATTTTCGTTTTATCCTATTGAATAACCTCGCCCCGCCCCCATATTTTGTAACAGTTCATCAGGAGTTACCCCCATGCAGGAAGAAAACAAACCCGCCGCTGAGCTGGAGCAGCATGATGCTGCCGCAGCCGCGCCAGAAGTAAATAGTCCCGCCCCCGAAGTGATGCCGAGTCTGGAAGAGATGGTTCGTCAGGCTGAGTTGAAAGCTGCCGAGCACCACGACGCCTGGCTGCGCGCGAAGGCTGAGGGCGACAATATTCGTAAGCGTGCGATTGCCGATGTATCTCAGGCGCGCAAGTTTGCTGTGGAAGGCTTTTCCAGCGAAATGCTGGCGGTGAAAGATAGTTTGGAAGCCGCGCTGGCGATTGATAACGCGACCTTGGAAAGTTACAAAAGCGGGATGGAGTTGACCATGCGCCAGCTCAAGCAGGTGTTCGAGAAATTCC
>JAYVGF010000339.1:0-2254 GCA_043772415.1 Betaproteobacteria bacterium | reverse complement strand
GTAGCCTGGATGAAGCGTAGCGGAATCCGGGTTTCGTTAGCGCCACATAAATTTCCCCGGATTACGCTACGCTTCATCCAGGCTACGCTTGCTATACGATGCTAAGAGATTCATCCGTTGGTACGTCGCAATACGAACTTTCCCATGGGAATCTATTGTTTTTGTCTGGTAAGAACATAACCATTGCGTCAAACGGTTTTGTTCCAAAGTAGCGGACAGCCGTACCCAAGTATTGGTCGAAGCATTCCTTCTTGACTGGTTTAAATACTACCTTGTAACTCCCACTTAAAACAGAGCCATCTGGAATATCTGCTCGAAATATATGTCCGTCATGAAGGAGTTGTGCACATTCATTTAAGAGTGCGTGTGATTTTTCTCTGCTTAGTCCGAACACTAGAATTTCGGGAGCATTATAGGTTTCAGAGAAACCGATTGAATAACTGAATTGCTCATGATCATTTTTCTCTTGAGTTGGAAGAATATGGAGGCAATGCCAACCATATTCTTCGATGTGCTCGGCAATTTTCTGATTTTGCTCTGCGATACTCATGCTTCTGTATACTCCTTTGAAATATAACTACGCGCGCGTAGTAGGGTGCAAGCCATCAATACAAACGCAATAAAATAATGCTGTGCGTATTCGAAACGAAAACATAATGGGTTGTATCCATCCTACAATATATTGACGGACGAAAAAAGAGCGCCGAGGCGCTCTTTTTTTGTGCTGCGAAAAAAACTTATTTCGCTGCGGGGATTTCTGGTAATACTTCGCGGGCCACATCCAACTTTTCGCGGATACGTGCGGATTTGCCTGAGCGGTCGCGCTGGTAGTAGAGCTTGGCGCGACGGACGCTACCTTTGCGTTTCACTTCGATGCTGGCGAGCAGGGGTGAATACAATTGGAAGGTACGCTCGACGCCTTCCCCGCTGGAAATTTTGCGCACGATGAAGGAGCTGTTGAGGCTCTTGTTGCGTTTGGCGATGACGACGCCTTCGAAAGCCTGCACGCGTTTGCGTTCGCCTTCGACGACTTTGACGCTGACGACTACGGTGTCGCCTGGCGCGAAGTTAGGGATTTTTTTGTCGAGGCGGGCGATTTCTTCCTTCTCGAGAGTTTGAATCAGATTCATCTTTCGTTCCTTATTTAAGTGGCCTGTGGCCTAACGTGTAGAGCAAAAATATATTTTGTTGCACGCGTTTCTTTGTTAAAAAATTCAATTAAATCAAATATTTATTACGTCTTCATTTCCTGCTTAAACTCTTCCAACAATTTACTATCTTCTTTATTCAACAACATTTTTTCTAACAACTCCGGTCGCCGCTGCCAGGTTTTTCCCAGCGCTTGTTTGCGCCGCCATTTTTCGATATCGGCATGATGACCGGACATCAACACGGCGGGCACGGCATCTTCTTTATAGACTTCCGGTCGCGTGTAGTGAGGGCAATCGAGCAGGCCGTTCACGAATGAATCTTGCACCGCCGATTGCGCGTCGCCCAATACGCCGGGCAGTTGTCGCACTATCGCATCCACTAACACCATGGCGGGTAACTCACCGCCGGATAAAACGTAATCGCCGATGGAAATTTCTTCGTCCACCTCGCGCTTGATCAGCCGCTCGTCTATCGCTTCATAACGACCGGCTATCAATATCAATCCTGCTTCGCTCGCCAACTCACATACCAAATTATGCGTGAGCGGTTTGCCTTGCGGTGAGAGGCAAATCACTTTCGATTTGCTCACGCCGCTTTGTTGCTGTCTTTGCTTCGCGGCGTGTATGGCTTTTTCCAGCGGCTCCGCCAACATCACCATTCCCGGTCCGCCGCCATACGGCCGGTCGTCCACGGTGCGGTAATTGTCAGTGGTAAAATCACGCGGATTCCACACCTGCAACTCGTAATGCTTTTCCTTCCACGCCCGATGCGTAATCCCGTAATGGGTCACAGCCTCGAACATCGGCGGAAATAAACTGATGACATCAAATTGCAGCGCCATCAATAATCCTGCTGCCAATCCACCGTCATGCGCTTCGCGGCGAGGTCAACGTTGATGATGAAAGCATCGACATAAGGAATCAGTCGTTCCACGTCACCTTTGACCACCAGCACATCGTGCGCGCCGGTCTCCAGCAATGATTCAATTTTTCCCAGCGTAATGTTTTGCTGGTTGATTACTTCCAGGCCGACCAGGTCAGCCCAGTAAATATTTTTTTCACCGCTGTCGGGCAAATCACTGCGCGGCACGGCGACGTCGGTT
>JAYVGF010000338.1:0-6035 GCA_043772415.1 Betaproteobacteria bacterium | reverse complement strand
GGTGAAAGCCGGGCAAGCCGTGCGTGATAATGCCGCCGCCGACGAGGAACATGGCGGCGGTGCCGAGGAATGAGAGGGTTTTCATCAGGTACGGCGCGGCCTTGATAATACCGTTGCCGAAACTGCGTTGGAATTTCCTGAATAAACTATCGCCGTCTTTACGGCTAAGATACAAGCCGCCGTCATCCAACTTCACAATGCCCGCGACTAGGCCATACACACCGATAGTCATGAGTACCGCGATTGCGGTCAGTACTGCGACTTGCTTGCCGAAGGCCGCATCGGCAACCGTGCCTAAGGTGATGACAATAATTTCCGCCGAGAGGATAAAGTCGGTACGGATCGCGCCTTTTATTTTATCTTTCTCCAGCGCCACCAAATCCACCTCGGGTTGCAATAACGCGTTGGTCAATTCCGCGTGGTGCGCGTCGTCTTCCTCTTTGCTGTGCAGATATTTGTGTGCCAGTTTTTCCACGCCCTCAAAACAAAGATACGCGCCGCCGAGCATCAACAAAGGCGTCACCGCCCATGGAATGAGCGCGCTGATGGCAAGTGCAGCGGGAACCAGTATGCATTTATTCTTGAACGATCCTTTCGCCACCGCCCACACCACCGGCAATTCGCGGTCGGGGCTCACGCCGGAGACTTGCTGCGCATTCAAGGCCAAATCATCACCCAACACGCCAGCGGTTTTTTTCGCTGCGACCTTGCTCATCAGCGCCACGTCGTCGAGGATGGTGGCGATGTCGTCCAATAGCGCGAATAAACTACTCGCCATGGTTTTGCTCCGTTGTTGGTGATTGCGTTAGTTTATACGAATAGAGAAAAGAATTTTTAAGAGAAAGTTGTGGTGGGCGAGCGCACCCTACAAAAAATAATCTGCCCTAATTTACCATCGATGTTGATACGAAGAGAAAAGAATCTACCCTTCTGCGCCGTCGCTATTTCTGCTGCCTGGCGGGGGCCGTCGGCGAGCACATGTTTGAGCTACGCGTTGATCCAGGTTTCTATTGAAGGTGACAGCGAGTTTGTGCTCGACGCCCACTAGGTAGCAGAAATAGCGCGACAACAAAAACCTAAAAACAAAAGCTGCGCGGCGGGTTCGCCTTTTTTGGTTACTTTTTTGGCGAAGCAAAAAAGTGACTAGCCGCCGGGCTACCCCCGGCATCTCAATACAACGGCTGCATTAACTGATTCGCTACAAACTAATTATACCCATCCCCACCCTAACCCTCCCCTTGAAAGGGAGGGGACTAGGGAAAAAGTGCATCGGGTTGACCCCAACCTCTGCTTGCAGATGCGGGGGCATAGCATCGACCAACATTACTTTTCCGGTCGGGCGGTTTGAGATGTAACTAATTGATTATATTGAATTATTCGACGGTCACCGATTTGGCCAAATTACGCGGTTTATCCACGTCGGTGCCCTTTTGCAAAGCCGCGTGATAGGACAATAATTGCAATGGAATGGTGTGAACAATCGGGCTCAATACGCCTTCGTGTTCGGGAAGTTTGATCACATGCACGCCTTCGCTCGCCTGGAAGTTGGTGTCGGCGTCGGCGAACACATACAGCTCGCCGCCGCGTGCTTTGACTTCTTGCAGGTTGGATTTTAATTTTTCCAGCAGCACATCATTCGGCGCGATGGCGACGATGGGCATGTCGGCATCTACTAATGCAAGTGGTCCGTGCTTGAGTTCTCCGGCGGCATACGCTTCGGCGTGGATGTAGGAAATTTCTTTCAGCTTGAGCGCGCCTTCCATCGCAATCGGATAATGCACGCCGCGACCTAAGAATAAGGCGTGTTGTTTGTTGGCGAATTTTTCTGCCCAGATAATAATTTGCGGCTCAAGGTTCAACACATGCTGCACTTTATTCGGCAAGCGGCGAAGTGCGTCGATAAATTTTGTTTCCTGCTCGGCGTTGAGTTTGCCTTTTACTTTGGCCAAGGTGACGGTGAAAACAAATAGCGCGGCGAGTTGCGTGGTGAAAGCTTTGGTCGAGGCGACGCCGATTTCTGCGCCCGCGCGCGTGAGGTAACGCAAAGTCGAAGCGCGAATCAAGGCGGACTCGGGCACGTTACAAATCGCCAGCGAATGATGATGGCCTTGCGCTTGCGCGTGTTTCAAGGCCGCCAGCGTGTCAGCGGTTTCGCCCGATTGCGAAATGGTGATGATGAGTGTGTTCGGATTCGGCACGGTTTCGCGGTAGCGATATTCCGACGCGATCTCGGCCGAGCACGGAATCTTGGCTATCGCTTCGAGCCAATATTTGGCCACCATGGCGGAGTGGTAGCTAGTGCCGCAGGCGATGATAGTCACGCTGTCTATCGCAGCAAACACTTTCGCCGCGTCTTGCCCGAACAGCTCGGGCTTAAAACCTTGCGACAGCACGCCTTCTATGGTGTCGGTCAGCGCGCGCGGCTGTTCGTAAATTTCTTTTTGCATGTAATGCCGATACGCGCCAAGCTCGACCGAATCGGCCGACAATTCGCTGGTGTGGATTTTGCGCTCGGCCTTGATGCCTTTGCGGTCAAAAATCGCCACGGTATTAATGTGAATATCGGCAACGTCTCCTTCTTCCAAGTAAATGACTTTTTGCGTGACGGGCAATAGCGCCGATACGTCGGAGGCGATAAAGTTTTCTTCGATGCCGATGCCGATCAGCAGCGGGCTGCCTTCGCGCGCGCAGATCATGCGCATCGGGTTGGCTTCGCTGACTACACCTATCGCGTAGGCGCCGTGTAATTCGGCGACGGTTTTTTGTACGGCTTTTAATAGATCATTCGTTGCCGCGAGATGCAGATGCACTAAATGCGCGATGACTTCGGTGTCGGTGTCCGAGGTAAATTCGTAACCCTTGGCTTTTAATTGCGTGCGCAGGGTTTCGTAATTTTCGATAATGCCGTTATGCACGACGGCGATGCCGTTTTTGCTGATGTGCGGATGCGCGTTGCGCTCGGACGGCGCGCCGTGCGTGGCCCAACGCGTGTGGCCGATGCCGAGATGGCCTTCGACTTTTTGTGCTTTGGCATCTTCGGCTAATTGCGCGACGCGGCCGACGCTGCGCACGCGTTTCAATTCACCATTGATAATCGCAATACCGGCGGAGTCATAACCGCGATATTCCAATCTGCGTAATCCTTCGAGCAAAATCGGGACTACATTTCGTTGCGCTACTGCGCCGATTATTCCGCACATGATATTTCCTTGTCTATATAACTATTTGATTTATTTGACTTTTTTAACAGGCCGTTTCCACGACGCGAGACTGGTTTGTTTAGTGCGCGAGAGGGTCAGCGTGTCGGCGGGCGCTTCGTGCGTGAGCGTGGTGCCCGCGCCTATTGTCGCACCGCGACGCACCGTGACCGGCGCGACCAGTTGCGTGTCGGAGCCGATGAACACGTCATCTTCGATAATGGTTTGATATTTATTCACGCCATCGTAATTGCAGGTGATGGTGCCCGCGCCGATGTTGACGTTGTTGCCGATGGTCGCGTCGCCGATGTATGAAAGGTGATTGGCTTTCGAGCCGACACCGAGCGTCGATTTTTTTATTTCGACAAAATTACCGACGTGGGCTTTTTCCGCCAGCACGGTGCCGGGGCGGATGCGCGCATAGGGGCCGACGCGACAGTCCGCGCCGATGACGGCGTCTTCAATGTGGCTAAATGCTTCGATGTTGGCGCCTGCTGCTACGGTGACATTTTTCAACACGCAGTTAGGGCCGATGCGCACGTTGTCGGCGAGCAACACTTTGCCTTCGAATACACAATTGATGTCGATGCTCACATCGCGGCCGCATTTGAGTTCGCCGCGTATGTCGATGCGCCACGGATCCATTAATGTGACGCCCTGTTCAAGCAGCGCTTCGGCGTAGGTTTCCTGCAGGATGCGCTCAAGTTCCACAAGCTGCGTCTTGCTGTTGACACCGTTGGTTTCCCATTCGTCGGCGGGGTTAAATGTCTCAACCGCGATGCCTTCGTCCACCGCCATTTTCAAAATGTCGGTGAGGTAATATTCTTTTTGCGAATTATTATTTTGCAGTTTCGACAACCAGCCGGATAATTTTTGCGTCGGCACGCACATGATGCCGGTGTTGATTTCGTGGATGTGGCGTTGCGCTTCATTGGCGTCTTTGTGTTCGACGATGCCGGTGACTTTGTCGTGTTCGTTGCGCGTCACGCGGCCGTAACCGGTCGGATCATCCAGCTCCACCGTGAGCAAAGCAAACTTGCCCGCATTCGCCGCTTGCACCATCGGCTGCAACGTAGAAGTTTTGGTCAACGGTACATCGCCGTACAAAATCATCGTCACGCCGTCTTTATCCAAATGCGGAATCGCTTGCATCACCGCATGGCCGGTGCCGAGTTGCGGCTCTTGTTTGGCCCACGCGATATTCTCGCGGCCGATTTTATCCGGCACGGATTCACCACCATGACCATATACCACGCAAATTTTTGTCGGGTTCAAACTGCGCGCAGTGTCGAGCACGTGCTGCACCAAGGGTTTACCGGCAATCGGATGTAAAACTTTTGGCAGCGACGAACGCATACGCGTGCCCTGGCCCGCGGCGAGAATGACAATATTCATAGTGGAATGATGGGCTTATGCCAGTAGAAAAAGAATGGGGTTTAACCCTTATTTTAGCATGGGGCTAGGTGTTATTTAGTGCAGGCTTATCCGACTACGCGCTAACTGACTAAAATTAGTTAATATGTAACTATATGATTATATTGAATTTTTAATCAAACAGGGGGAAGCCGTAGGATGTGCTGAGACACGAAGCGCATCGTTCGAGATTGATGCGCTTCGTGTCTCAGCACATCCTACAAGAACCTTTACATTGCACTCAACCACGGCGCAATAAAAGCAAAAAATCCACCGATGGCAAATAAAACGACGGAAAAAATATAAATCCGCCATGACTGTTTGCGCGTCGACATGCATGCCCGCGCTAAAGCGGGATCGATCGGACACGGGGCGCTGCGGTTGCGGTATTGAAAATAACCGGCGATGCTCAACATAAACCCGGCGAACAAAAACACTGGCATCTTATTCTCCGAAAACCACACCAGTTGCGGCACGTTGCCGATTAACGATGCCAGCGTCGCGCCCGCGCCCAGCGCCACCAACGTGGCAGGAAGGGCGCAGCAGATCAAGGTGCCGGTGCTGGTGAAGATCGACAGCCAGGACAGGGCTTTCGCCCTGTCCTGCGTTTGCGTAATGTCGTCGCTCATTTTTTCGTCACTGCGCTACGTATCGTCTCGAGCGATTCTTCGTTGCGATCGATGGCGGTGACGGCATAGCCTGCATCGGTGATGATTTGTTTTAACGTGTCGTCTGCCAGCGCCAGCCCGGGTTTTAGTGCGACGGCGACGATTTTATTTTGCAGGCTGATATACACGTCTTGCGTGGCGGCTTGGGCGCGCAATTTTTTTTCGATGCCTTGTGCGCAGAAGGCGCAGACCATGCCGTTGACTTTGGTGTTAATGGTTTCGGCTTGCGCCGCTAATGACGTCGCGGCTAGGGCCGCTAACAATACTAAACGAACGCTTTTCATGAAAATCTCCTGATTAAAATAATTAAAATATATACATAAAGCTGAATTTCGGCTCACGGTTATTGTTGATACCGAATTCGACAAAATATTTTTTGTTGATAAAGCGCAGCATCGGCGTGATTTCGGTCTCGTCGGACAAATCGCGCATGCGCCGCGCTTCAACTACCAGCCACGGCTGGGTGTCCTCGTAATCGGCGGTATAAAACGAAAAACCCGCACGCACGGAATTGAAATCGTGCCGGATACCTTCGGCGCGATATAAGCGCGACGTCGCCGCGAAATACACGCGAGTGGTTTCATAGTCTAGCTGCACGCCAGGCGCATAAGCGGTTTTGCTGCCGCTGAAATCATTACCCGTCATGCTGCCTACGCTGGCGAATAACCACACGTTAGCTTGTGCGCTGGGTAAATTCCAGCGATGTAGCAAGCGGGTGTAATTCACCTCGGCGAGTTTTCGGTCTTTGCTTTTGTCG
>JAYVGF010000337.1:0-3678 GCA_043772415.1 Betaproteobacteria bacterium | reverse complement strand
AGAAATTCATTGCACCGGGGAATTTAATGCGCTTACAATTCGTTCCGGTCTAAACGTAAGACCGGCGAATAAACGCTGCGCACGAACAAAACTCAAGTTCTTGTTGTGTGAGATCCTCTACTGATCAAATTAACGACTAGCAGTAAAATAACAGCCCCTAGCAATGAGACACCTAAGGACGCCAGACTGAAATCATTTTGATTAATAGTGCCTGCACCCAGCATCGGCGATAAAAACCACCCGCCGAGAAATGCACCAACAACACCTACAATAACATTCAAGAATAGCCCCTGACTGGCGTCGGTTTTCATAATCAAACTCGCTACCCAACCAATAAGTCCACCAACTACAATCCATATAATGAAATTCATTTTGAGCTCCTTAAATTAAAAATTTGACTTCTAAACTTTGCCATTTCTAGCGAACATATGAAACATGTGATGCGTATATCAGCTTGGGGTTAATACGGAAGGAATAGCTACATTACCTCCCTCGCCCTCCCAGGTTTGAAGCTCTTTTTTACGTCGTAACCTCCGTACTTTTTGCTGCGAGCCGTTCACTCTTTCGGTGACGGACTTCATAGTGATGTAGCCCAGGAAAATTAGACCAAGGGAAACGATTAACCTGTTGTTTAAGCGCATGGGTTTCCTTTCGAGAGAATCCAGTTCTAATTTAACTAACCTATCATTTCGGTGTTTTTGAAGCGTCAGAAGAATGATCATTTGCCTGGCGCGGCAGGGGCATAGAAGAAGATTCCTCTTGCTTTGTCATTTCGCTCAAGGGATTCGCTTTGCCACTCGAAGCGGAAGATGAATCAGATTTGTTAGCGGATGTTTTTGCGGGAAGCGAGTAATCAGGCGGCGGAACCGGTGAAATTACCGCAGCTGGCCCGCGAGGCACGGCTGCGCCTGACGTACTTTTATCTTGGGCATATCGATCAGTTTCTTTGCACGCTGGCAGCAAAAAAATAGTTATCGCTATTCCCGTGATCTTGTATAAATTGTTCATAAAAATTCTCCTAAATTTGCGTTTCAGTCCATCTTGGCCGATGGCGTTTTTGGCCGGTTGCGCCTAATTTAAATTGGCCTTAAATTAAAAACCTGCAATTCAACTGACCACAATTTTAATAATCAATCAAATCCTATGCTCAGCATTTAAGAAATTCTGTGCGGTCGCCAACATTAGGGAAAATATTTTCCAAAAAAGTTTTGGCGTTAGGAATACTTTACATCCGTAGGGACTCGTAACAAGCAGCAAGTAGAAATAAGGTAAGCGGCAAAACACGTCGAATCTGAAATCCTGCATCGCGGCCCAATTTGGACAATTTTCACCGACGTGTTTTACACCGCAAACATCAGCGCAAATTTATTAATAGGAGGCTGATAGCATACTTAGGAAATAAATGATCGTCCGATCTAACGCGTTCGAGTAAATAGCGAGCGAAAGAAAAAATGAGCGCTCCACTAGACCAGGCAGGCCGCGCTCGAAGTCAACTGGATCGAGCGCGGACCGTCTTTGCAGGACACTGGGTCTGCCCTTTACGTTTGCGAATTACCGAGATAGCTTCGGTGCGCCTTCAGTCGGTGAAGTGCCGTCCGTAGCACTGCTGGATTGTTCCATCCAATATTTCTGGTATTGGTCTACGGTCATATTGCCTTTTTTATTGGCATCCATCCGGCCCCAATTCGTTTCCTGATGTTTCATAAACTCATCACGAGAGACGTTACCGTCACGATTGGTGTCCATAGTCTCAAAATCAGTTTTGTAGCGCATGTCGTTGTTCATTTGCATCGAACCGGATTTTGGTGTGCTGGGGTTGGCTGTGGCCTTGCCCAGGTCCGTTGGCGTTCCAGCACTTTGTGCGTAGGCCGAAGCTGAAACCAACGCGATAGAGCATGCCAGACCAATGGAGCTTTTTAACAGGGTTTTCGTTTTCATGTAGTGTTTCCTTTCAAATTGAAATATAAAATGGATTCATCTGAGGGAGATCAAAGACCAATCCGTTTTCATCGTGGACATTAAAAATTGCCCACATCCGACAGCGCAATATGGTCGCAATTGCCGCCTGTGTATGTTCGTCATCACACATTAAATCAAATATTTTTGCATCTCCTTCTGTTTAAACTGATATCACCCCGCTGCGCCGAGGTTTTTTAAAAACGTTTTATTTACTGACGAATAAAATCCAACAGGTCTTTGGTGAAACGTTCTTTTTCTGTCGCGAACAAGCCATGGGGGGCACCGTCGTATTCGACCAAGGTCGAGTTGCGAATCCCCTTGGCGGCTGCACGGCCAGCGGGGTCTATAGGCACGGTCTTGTCAGCCGTCCCATGAATGATGAGTGTTGGAACTTTGAACGCTCCCAGGTCGCCGCGGAAGTCTGTGGTCGCAAAAGACTTTGCGCATTCGAGTGTTGCCTTCAGGCTGGCTTGCATAGAAACGCTGCATGCCCATCCGATTAGCTCGTCGCTCACCGGGTGCGAGATCATGCCGACACCGAAAAAATCCTTGAAGAAGCCAGCAAAAAATTTGGCGCGATCTTCTTTGATCCCTAGCGTCATCTTTTCGAAAACGGCTTGATCGGTGCCAGTCGGATTGTCGCTCGTCTTTAACATGTAAGGCACCACTGAAGATACGAGTACGGCTTTAAGCACAGACTTGCCGCCGTGGCGGGACATGTACCGGGCGACTTCGCCTCCACCCATGGAAAAGCCAACTAACGTAGCGTCCTGTGCACCGGTTTGCTCGATTACCGAAGCAAGGTCATCAGTAAGTGTATCGTAGTCGTAGCCATTCCACGGCTGCGCCGAGCGGCCAAAACCCCGTCGGTCATACGCAATAGCGCGGAAGCCAGCATTGGCAATCGCCATCGCCTGGTCGTCCCAGCTATCCGAAGACAAAGGCCAGCCATGAAGCAGTATGACTGGGCGTCCGGTTCCCCAATCTTTAACATAGAGCTTGTTGTCGTCGGATGTTTTGATGTGATGCATAGCGGCTTCCTTTCATTGAATAATATTTTCATCGGCATTTACTTAGAGGTTTAAGGGAACATCCTGAGTAAACTATTTTCAAATTTGAATATTTAAAGCAGGTTTGATAAAGTGCGTAATGAAGATAACTCATTGATTAATATCAATAAATTTTACTTAATTATTTATACGTAAAAACAGGAAAACTTGATCAAGGGAGTTTCAATTCGCAAATTAATTGCGCAACTTGGTAAGGTCTCAATACTTAAAAAAGGGCGACGGAAAGTATTGAGACCGAAGTTTCGAGCAGAAAAGAAATCTATTTTTTAGGTTCGCTCATCATGCCTTTTTCGCCCCCCATTCCCATTCCCATTTCCTTCATGTCCACCGTGCCGTCTTTATTTTTCTTCATGCTGTCGTACATCTTTTCGTGGTGCGACATGAATTCTTGCTTCGAAAGCATTCCATCATTATTTGCGTCCATTCCCTTCATATTCATGCCGTTTTTATGCGCCATGCCGTTTTTGTTCATCATGTCCTTGTTCATCGTGTCTTTGTTCATCGTGTCCTTGTTCATCATGCCCGGCGTGCCAGCCGCAGGCGGCATGGCTCCCTTATCGTCGGCGGCCATGGCTACAGTAGGACTTGTCACAAACGCAGCTGCAGCTAAAACTAAAAATAACTTGTTCATGTTGACTCCTTAAGTTGG
>JAYVGF010000336.1:0-4943 GCA_043772415.1 Betaproteobacteria bacterium | reverse complement strand
AAATACGTCCACACAATCACGCTCGCGGCATTGCTGGTGAGTTGTGCGTGATCATATTGCGGCGACACTTCGCAGCAATCCATGCCGACAAACGGAATCGCACTCAATCCTTCGACCAGTGTTAAGGCTTGTGCAGTCGTGAGTCCGCCCGGCTCCGGCGTGCCGGTGCCGGGCGCGAACGCGGGGTCGAGGCAATCAATATCAAAGGTTAAATAGGCCGGCGGATTACCTGCTGCCTTGAAGCGTTGTTGAATGTCGGCAATCACCGCAGAAAGTTGCTGCGGGCTTTCGAGTCCGCGCAGGTCGCGCGCAGTGTAGATTTTTCCACCGACGCTATTAACGTATTCGCGTGCTTCTTTGCTGCCCGATGAGCGGATGCCGATTTGTATCGTGGCTTTCGGGTCGATGAGTTTTTCCTGTATCGCTTCATAGACCCAGGTGCCGTGGCCGGACGGCTCGCCGAAGTGGTCTTTCCACGTATCGCAATGCGCGTCGAAATCGACGATCGCCAACGGCTTGCCGTAATATTTGCGGTAAGCGCGCAACAGCGGCAGCGTGATGGAATGATCACCGCCGAGCCAGCACATATGTTGTTTGGCGATCAGCGCGGGCGCGAGTTTCTCCAGCGCTTTGCGCATGGCATTGATGCTGGTGTTAGGCAAACGTAAATCGCCGTCATCGCTTAATACATTGAGCGGGCTAGTATCGAAATACGGATGGATCGCGTCGCATAACATCTTGCTCGCTTGGCGTATCGCATCAGGGCCGAAGCGCGCGCCGGGGCGGTTGGTGACCGCGCCGTCGTAGGCGACGCCTGCGATGCCGTAGGGTTTTGGCTGAGCAGCGTCATACGCAGGCACGTTGAGAAACGTACCGGCGCTGAGAAAAGCGAATTCGTGATTACTCATAGGCAAGATTACTTATCATTGTGGTTAGCGGTAAAAAAAGTTTAACATGGCGTCATGGTTGAAGCCTATTTATCGGTGTGCGTTTATGCGGGGTATGTCGATGACAAAACTACCGATCACCGGCGGGTGCGCGCGTGGCAATCTACGCTTTGAAGCCAGCGCATCGCCTCTCGACGTGGCCTATTGCCATTGCAAAATTTGCCAACGCACCACCGGCGCGCCGGTGTTGGCGTTTGCCAATTTTCATCTCAAACATTTTCGTTATACGTCGGGCACGCCGGCTGTTTATTTTTCCAGCGATGCTGGCCAGCGCCATTTTTGCGCAAGCTGCGGTACGCAAATAGAATATCGCGACCGCGTGAATCCGCAACAAGCGGAAGTCAACGTCGGCGCACTGGATCATCCGGATAATTTTCCACCACAGTTTCATATATTCGATGCCAGCCGTATTGCGTGGCTGCATATTGAAGATCACTTGCCGCGTTATACTGCCATTGAACCCGACACGACATAACAACGTAACTATTTGAATAATATGAATAATTTTATGAAGCCTATCGCCATTATCCAATTCAAAGCAGACGACGCACCGGCGTTTTTCACTGACTATATGTCCACACAAAATGTTCCCTGTGAAATATTTTGTATGCACACAGGCGACGCCGTGCCGGAAAGTATTTCCGCGTTCAGCGGTTTGTGCGTACTCGGCGGGTCGATGAGCGCGAACGATGATTTGCCTTATATGCCGCAGATCTACGCGCTGATGGCAGATGCGCTTCGCCAAGATATTCCCATCATCGGTCATTGTCTCGGAGGACAAATGCTGGCCAAAGCCTTGGGAGCAGAAGTAAAAAATTTACCGCAGCCGGTCATTGGCTGGTCGGAAATTATGCCGCAGGGAAACACCGAAGCGGTGCGTTGGTTCGGTAGGGTTGAGTCATTGCGTTTTTTCCATTGGCATTATGAAAGTTTCAGCTTGCCTGTTGGCGCGTCGCACATTGCCAGCACAGCGCTCTGCCCGAACCAAACATTCAGCGCGGGCAAACATATCGGCATGCAATTTCATTGCGAAGTGACGCATGAGAAAATCGACGGCTGGTTAAATCCCATCGCGGAAATCGAAGTGCGCGCGTTGAGCGAATTACCCAGCGTGCAGCAGTTCGACATGATGCGACAGGAAACCGAAAAATGGATGCCGCAAAGCCAACAGATCGCCCGCAACATTTATGCCGAATGGCTGCGCGGCGTAGACAATAGATGAGAACCCATGAATAAAATCAGCCGCCAAAAAATCAAACAAGTCTTCTCGCAAGAATGTGCATCGTTCGACGTCGCGCATCCGCAATCAAAGAAACTTTCCGCCCGCGCCGCAGAACATCTGATGTTCGGCGTGCCGATGCATTGGATGCACGATTGGTCCACACCGTTTAATCTTTATGTAAAGTCCGCGCAAGGCGCGCAACTCACCGATGTCGATAGCCACATGCTGACGGATTTTTGTCTCGGCGATACCGGGGCGATGTTCGGCCACTCGCCTGAGCCGGTCGCGCGCGCGTTGCGCGAACAAGCGAGTAATGGTTACACCACCATGCTGCCGACCGAGCACGCCGTGTGGGTAGCGGAGGAACTCGCTCGCCGCTTCGGCCTGCCCTACTGGCAATTCGCCATGACCGCATCCGATGCCAATCGTTTTGTATTACGCTGGGTGCGCGCGGCAACGGGTCGCAAAAAAATACTGGTGTTCAACGGCTGCTACCACGGCACCGTTGATGATGTATTTGTCGATCTGATCGACGGAAAGTCGCAGCAACGTGATAGTTTATTAGGCCAGGTTTATGATCTCACCCAACACACTGTCGTGACTGAATTCAACGATCTCGCCGCGCTAGAAGCTGCGCTGGCAAACGACGACATTGCTTGCGTCATCGCCGAACCGGTGATGACCAACATCGGCATGGTGTTACCACAAGCGGGCTATTGGGATGCTGCGCAAAAAATTATCCGTCGTCACAACACGATGTTGGTGATGGATGAAACGCACACCATCAGCAGCGGGCCAGGCGGTTATGCGAGATTAAATAATATCCAAGCAGACGCCATCGTCGTCGGCAAACCGATGGGCGGCGGCGTGCCGTGCGCCGTATATGGTTTCAGCGAAGCGCTGGCGAAACTCGCGCAACAAGCCAAACGCTGCGCGCCGCCGGGACATTCCGGCATCGGCACCACGCTCACCGCCAACATGCTCGCCGCCAGCGCTATGCGCGCCAACCTTGAGCATGTGATGACCGATGTGGCGTATGCGCATATGTTTCACCTTGCAGAGAAATTGGCCGATGGTTTGCGCGACGCAATTTCCAAACACAAAATGCCTTGGTGCGTCACCCAAGTCGGCGCGCGCGTCGAGTTTCAATTCTCCCCCATGCCGCCAACCAACGGCACCGAAGCTGGAAACATTTTCGACGACGAACTCGAACGCGTGATGCATTTATATTTATTAAATCGCGGTATTTTGATTACGCCGTTTCATAACATGATGCTGGTGTGTCCTGCGACAACGGCGGAACAGGTGGGAAACTTGATTGATGTATTTGATGCGTGCGTTACGCAATTGATGAAATGATGTTTGATTAAAACTTCAATTTAATCAAATACTTATAAGCATGGCTTAGATAATAAAATTCATTTCGAACCAAAGGCAGATTATTGAAAACTGTAGCGAGCTTGCTCGCTTAGTCGAACCCGGAGCGGCTTCTTTCTAACCGCCTTCTCCGCCAGACAAAATAAAAGCGCCCCGACAGGGAGGCAATGATTTGTACCAGCATGATAGAAGGCGGGTTTGTGACTGCTTCGCCTTAGGGCGAATCGGCCATCTTTTGCAGCATGCTGCAAAAGACCGTTTGCGCGCTTGGGCGCACAAACGTCCAAGCGAGCTTGCTCGCTTAGTCGAACCCGGAGCGGCTTCTTCCTACCCATTTTCTCCGCCAGACAAAATAAAAGCGCCCAACAAGGGCGCTTTTATTTTGTCTGGCGGAGAAGGCGGGATTCGAACCCGCGGTAGGCTATGAACCTACACACGCTTTCCAGGCGTGCGACTTAAACCACTCATCCACCTCTCCGTATTCGTACTCAACACGCTAGTCGGCGTATTGTTCAGGAGAGATAAGCTTCTCCTGAAGGCTGTGCATGATAAACCAGCCGTCTCTCTAAGGCAATTAAATCGCTAGGCGGGCTGAGGCGATGCGCGCCGGAATAGCTGGTTCATCGACTCGCGGCTGCGCCACATAAACATGCCAAGAATGACCAGTAGCATCACGCCATGGACGGGCCAAATGCCTACTGCTCCTGAAACTTTTTCTTGCAAGGTCCAGGCCTGGAAGATATTGATAAAATTATAGTAAATAAAAAATACCAACATAGCGATGACCAGATTCCATGATTTACCGCTGCGCGGGTTTGTGTAACTCAGCGGAATGGCGGCGCAGGCGAGCAATATCACGCTCATCGGCAAACTGATGCGCCAGTGAAATTCGCTGAGATTTTCTGCGCTAGGGTTTTCCAATAATGCACCAGTCGGCAAAGCCTTCGCGGGCGGCGTATAGGGAGAGAGGATGCGCGGCTCGATGCGCATGCTGTAACTGCCGAAATCGATCACCTTGTAATCGGCTTTGCCGGGTGTGCCTTCGTAGCGGCGGCCATTGGTCAGCACGAGAAATTTCTGGCCTTCCTTGTCGCTGCTTTGGGTACCTTTTTGCGCGACGACGATACCCAACTTCTGGTTTTGCAGGCTTTGCGAAAAAACATTATTCACCGCAGACGAATCGGCCGACAGTTTGTCCACGAAAATTACCCGATCGGCGTAACGCGATTCGTAAAATATGCCGGGTGAAATGACCGAGACATCGTCGCGTGTATCCAGCTTGCGCTGGTAATCGGCGCTCATGCGTTGCGCCCACGGCGCGAGAAAAAAGCTCAGCGATGCCACCAGCAAGGCTACCGGCACGGCAAAATATAAAACCGGTTTGAGCCAGGCATTCA